>CAYUUN010000055.1:0-15145 GCA_964447895.1 uncultured Bacteroides sp.
TGCGCTACGCTTACCCCACGGCTATAGCTCGGAACGCGCTCTCCGGCGCGTTCTTACCCAATTCGCTGAATAGTTACGACTAATAATCTGAGTGTCAAATTAATAAAAAAACACTCTGCGCCTTTGCGCGATTTTCCCATAAGCAAAGCTAATAGGATGAATAGTTACTCTTAATGTGTCACATGGACAGGTTTATGATCACGGGCTGCCAGTCGTCGACCTGCGGCACCAGGCCGCCACCGCTCTGCTGCGGCACGGGGATGTCGACATCGCGCAGCACTATGTGCACATGGCGCGGGTCCGGTGCGCCGGTCACCTGGCCGGTGACGTCGGCCGTGTAGTGGAAGCCGCTGCCGTCGGCCATGGGCACGTACATCGACAGCGTGTGGGAGCGGCCGGTCAGAGGCGTCTCGCCGAAGGTCAGGAACTCGGCATGGAGCGAGCGCGTGGTGCCGTCAGGCTCGAGCACGAAGGTCATGGTGGCCGGGGTGTCGGAGGCCTGCTCGCGTCCGGGGTGGAAGCCCTCGGCCATGCCGGAGAGGGTGGCGTCGATGCTGTGGCCCGCCAGGGCGTCGAAGTTGTGCACGTCGTAGACATCGACCGTGTAGTGGCACACGCGCTCCTCGGGGTAGAGCGTGATGGTGGTGTCGCCCATCGTCACGGGCAGCACGATGTCGTCGATGCGGTCGGTCCAGAGCATCTGCGGCGTTGCGGCCATGCGCTCGCCCTCGGCGCCCTCGGCGCGGGGCACGGAGCGCGCGCCCAGCATCGAGGCCGGGAGCACCTCGGCGTCGGCGGTGCTTATTTCAAAGCGGTCGCAGTCGTCGGGGGCGGTGAAGTAGGCCCAGTCGGTGTTGTCGTCGCTGAAGCACACGCCCGTGTAGCTGCCGAAGGGGATGTGGGTGGTGCCGCCGTCGCGCCCGGCGAAGGTGTAGCGCAGGTAGCTGCCCTGTTCCGTGTCGAACATGCCCAGGCCCATCGAGGCCGGCGAGGCGTCAGGCGCGTTGCGCCAGTCGAACACCACGCGCAGCGACGTGTGCACCGGCAGGTCGTACATCAGGTCTTTGTGGCGGCAGCCGGTGGCCAAAGCGAGGCATGCGAGGGTGGCGGCGGCCATGGAGAGTTTGCGTATCATTTGCGGCCTCCTTTCGTATTGTAGTTGTCGCGGCCCAGCAGCCACACCAGGCTCACCTCGGCCTTGACCGGCCCGAACCAGTGGAGCCGGTGGGTCGAGAGCCATTCGTAGCCGTTGCCGTAAGGCTTGTATTTCAGATATTTGCCGCCGATGTAGCCTATGCCTATGACGAAGTCGAGGTTGAGGCGGCGGGCGATGGGTGCCGAGTAGCCGTATTCGAGGCCGCACACGAAGTTGCAGCGGTCCCACAGCGTGCGGTGGGGCAGACCGCCCATCACGCCCTCGCCGCCGAACTCGAAGTCGTACGTGATGGCGCCGGCAAAAGCGCCCACGTGGTGGCCCGTCAGGGGCTTGGCGGCAGCACGGCTGCCCAGCCAGCGGCGCACGCCCAGGTTGCCGCCGTAGGCGCGCCAGTAGCGATGGCTGTGGTCGTTGTCCCACCAGCCGTAGGTCCAGTCGCCGGAAAGGCTCCAGCCGCGGCCCAGATAGAGCTCGGCGCCCACGGTGGGGAGCGCCAGGGCGTCGTAGAGCAGATTGGTCTTCAGCGCCCAGTACACAGGCTTGCGCGCCGGCTCCTGAGGCATGGCCACGGCCAGCGGCATGGCGGGTGCCCCGGGCGTGGCGATGTCCACCGAGGGCACAGGCTGCGGAGCGTAGAACGGAGCCACGAAGCTGCGGTGCACATACACCTGCGTGGCGCGGAGCTCCGGAAACTCGTTGCGGTAGAGATAGCCGTAGGGCACGCCGCCGTGCAACGCGCGCAGGCGGCGCATATTGCCGGAATGCTCCGGCTCGGAAGCGGGGTCGATGCCGTCGAGCAGCTGCAACACGTCGCCGCGATAGGGCACGGCGCTGTCGCCGCCCACAAGGCGCTGCAGGCCGCGCCAGTCGCGGCCCGTGTAGCTGTACTGCACCAGCGAGTCGGGCACGCCCAGATAGGCCGTGATGGCCGCCGCGCGGCGCTGCGAGAGGCCGCGGTTGTAGGCCACGCCGCCCTCGGGCGAGGCTGCGCCCACCACCTCGACGGTGGCACGGCCGCGACCCAGCGCGGCGCGCAGACTGTCGAGCTGCGCCGCGTTGTCGTCCAGCCCGGGCTCGATGCGGTCGACGGCCTGGCGGAAATGTATGCGTATGGAATCGGTCTCGGTGCGGGCCTGGGCCGGCAGCACACAGATGAGCCACACGGCAGTCGCGAGCAGGCCGCGACCCATAGACGTAAAGATGTGAGAACTTCGGAGAGAAGGCATAATGCGTGTGTTTGTTTATATTTACAACACCCGCCGCCCGCTATGGTTCAATCCCCTCTCCCCAAAACCGCCCTACAGCGCAGCCGCAATCTTGCGGATACCCGACAGCCGTTGCATGAACGACTTGTTCGACCGGGCCACTTGCATATTATAGTCGCTCTGCAGATTTAGCAGCAATTCGGCCGGCAGACCCAACGCCGCTTCAATGAGCAGCGCCATCTCGGTGTTTACAGCCCTCTTTCCTTTGATTATCTCATTAAGCAGCGAGGGTTGCACCCCTATACCTTCGGCGAGCTTGGACTGTGTGATGCCGCACGCTTCCAGCTCATCCTTGATAAGCTCTCCGGGGTGAGTAGGCTCAAACGGCGATAAATTGTTGGCTATCATATCGGAATCCATGCCTTGTATAATAATCGTTCTATTCATAATGGTTTGATAATTCTATAATATTGCATATGGTAAGTATAGGCTCTTCCGAGCTTTCACACACTGAAAATTCTATCCGATACTTGTTGTTTACCCTGATGGAGAATAAATCTGATTTATTCCCTTTTAACGCCTCAAAATTTAAAGAGTTTATACGAAACAAATCCTCCTTTCGCGTCGCCCACTTCAGATAGTCAACTGCTCGTTTATAACGCTTTATCACATCAATTTGGTAGCGATGCTTCTTATCGCCACTTTCCCCTTTGGTGTAAAGGTCTCTCAGGTATTCCTTGTCAAATACGACTATCATAATATGGAAATTATGCTGCAAAGATATAGAATTTTTCCTATATTCACAAATTTGTGAACAAGCATAACAAAAAACTGCTTTTTATTTATTATGTTGATTCTACTTCATTAAAAAGATACAAAAACTCAAAAACCTCAAAAGAAACAAAAAACGCGTTGCAAGGCGCAAGTCCCCAAAAAAGTTTTTTTGTATCTTTTGCTTTTTTGTCCTTCTGTATCTTTTCTGCCCAACGGAACCACGTCTCGACTGCGTTTTTCTGCCGCAAATGTTTGGCATTCTAAAATATATGGCATATATTTGCGGTGCATATCGCCAGCGGAGTCCCGATATGGAGGTAACGTGGCGGGTGCAGAGACATATTACAAGAGCGTTTATCAAGCGCTTGTTCTCGGCATATTGGAATGTGGCAGTTTCAGAATCTGAGTCGGGGATGAGGCAACGATAGGCGCCTTTCGGGGTATGATATACCTGTGGCGGAGCGTGTAGCATTATGCGCTCGTGCCGTATTATCATACAGCGTGAGGCTCCGCGTTGCTCGTTCTACTCAGATGGGCACATGCCACAGCCTCAATAAGCAGAACGGGCAATAGATACAGACTCTCACGCTCTTTTTTTAGATACACCCACGCGTGGAGAGTCCGGTGGAAAAGGAAATAAGTACAATGAAACTACGTTTCATTCTCGCTGTTGTGGCATTGGTTGCAACAGGGGCGATAGCCCGGGCACAGGAATTTGACGTCCAGGCTTTCACGCCGCAAAACAAGGAGACTCTCAAGGAAATCATCTCCGGCGAAACCGGCCTGAAAATCGTGGGATGGGTAGACAAGCAGAAACACTATGCCGATGGCTCTCCCATCGAAATATGGGAGTGGACCGAGGGCCGAGCCTTTGAACCCGGCAGTGGTATAAAAATACTGGAAGGGCGGGTATCGCAGGACGGCGGCACCACGTTCATCGACGGAGTGCTCTATAATTCAATCAACTACCTGACCCTGGAATACCCCGATAAAGGTATTATAGGCCGCCGGTTTCTGCAGCGCTTAGGAAAAAAGAAGGGCCAGAGCTCCGACGACCGCATTACCGGCCGATTTGCGGTGTCCAACACCGACGACGGCAAGCTTCTCGCCAACAAAAAACTACAGAAGAAGAATGGAAAAGAAATCCCTTTCACCATTAAAGAACAAGATATTAAAGAATGTAGCACCACCACTACTCCGGAGGAACTCGGTTACTCTGATCTCAAATACAAGGACCTCATAATTCCCGTTAGCATAACAAAGCAGCCGGACGGGAGCTATCTCGCCAGTATCAACCCCACGTGTTTTACCGATTTATGGCCTAAAAAAGCTGCGGTGGTTGAAAAGACTTTGAAAAGCGTCAATAAGTACATAGGCAACGATTCCTGGCATGTGGTCTTTGAAAATGGAGATGAATGGTGGGGCCGTCTTTTCTTCCGTGATGGTGGTGAGCGCGGCACTTACCGCTTCGCCAATGGAGAAGCTATTACAGGCGAACTACCTGAAGACTTCGTTTTCGGTCTTGACAAATGGCCCATTTGGGTATTCCGATTTGGTGGGAGAATTGATTCCGTAACGCTTATTGACGGTAGCATAATAAATCAACCTTTCTGGAGCGATGACTTTAACTACGGCGACTTTGACTTTTCAGATGCAAAAGACATCTACAAAGAGTCAGGCACCATCACCGAATTTCACGACAAAATAATCGCAACCCAGCAGGCAAAGCTGGCAGCCGAGCAGGCCGAGAAAGAAAGCAAAGACAAGAAATTCAGAGACCTCCGCGCCTGGGCCAAAAGGAATTACGGCAGCTTCGGAGAAGACGTGAGCAACGGCAAGCTCACCATAGGCATGACAAAGAAAATGGTGGAAACCGCCATGAAAATCTACTTTGCCGCCACGGCCCGCCAGCTCAACGTGATTGCCGCCAAGGGCTACGGCATGAACACCGATCCGGATGTCTACACCTTTGAATCTATCTACTCGCCCGTAAAACAGACTACCACGGAGCAAATATATAAAATGGGACCTGCCGGCGAGATTCTTGTGGGCAAAGCGAGGTCGATCCTGAAATTCCGCAACGGCAAACTTGCCGAAATCCGCCGCGGCATGTGATGACCGCCTGGAGCGCGGGCCGGAGGTCCGCCCGCTTGTTAACCCCGTGCGGGCCGCACGCGGAACCAAAAAGCGGGCCTCCGGCCCTTTCATCATATAGGCAAATCGTTCTCTCCCCATTTTGATTTAGGGCAACGCCCTATCGCGGTACTCTGCGCGAGCCCTCAAAAAAATATTTTTTTGTTTCTTTTGCCTTTTTGTCCTTTTGTATCTTTCTGATAAACAGGGACTAATCAAGGAAGTCGGACTCGATGAAGCGGGCGACGGAGTCGGCGGTGTTCGGGCCGATGACCACGTCGGCCGCTTCGCGCACCTCGGGCAGGGCATTTTCCACGGCCACGGCCACGTCCGCCGCGGCAAACATGGGCAGGTCGTTGAGGTTGTCGCCGAACACCACGAGGCGCTCGGCGCCGGTGGCCGCCCTGACTTCTTCAATGGCCCGGGCCTTCGACACGCCGGGGGCGAACACCTCGAGCACGCCCGCGCCCGAGAGCACCACATCCGGGTAGCTCTGCACGGCGCAACCGGTGCGCTCGCGCAGGATGCTCGCGGCCGCATCGGTATCGTCCAGGCGCCCCAGCGCGCAGAATAGGATGGTGCGCCCGCGGGCCTCGCCGGGCAGCGCTCGCCCGGTGTGGAAACGCTTGAGGCGCAGGTGGCGCCGCTGGTCGTAGAAGCTCTGCTCGGCCCGGTTCATGGCCGCCGCGTCGTGGTACACGTCGAGCACGCCCCCATCCGGCCCCATGGTGTAGGCGAAAGGATGGATATCGCAGGCGGCGCACACCTCCATCACGGCCGCGACGTCGGCGGCATCCATGTAGCACACGCGGCTGAAGGAGCCGCGCGCGCCGCGGCGCGTCCACAGCGCGGCGCCTGTCATCACCACGGCCGGCGGCGCCATCTCCACGCCCGCGAGCAGCGGCTGCACGGTGGCCGGCGTGCGGGCGGTGGCCACGGTGATGAGGGCGCCCTGCTCGGTGAGGTCGCTGATGATGCGGCGCGAGCGCTCGCTCACGCACGAATCGGCCCCAAGCAGGGTGCCGTCCATGTCGCTTACATAAAGGGTGCGGGTGTTCATGCTGCAAAGGTACTAAAACTTATTGAATGCCGGCCGCCGCATGGAAACCCGCAACTCATCAACTAATAGCCGGTTCTTAAATCGTGGAAAACTCGCGCAGAGGCGCGGAGAATTTATTTATTAATTTGAAAATCAGATTAAAAGCCGCTAAGGAGAGGCGATGTCATTCCACACATCTTTGTGAGAAAATAGCGCATCTCCGAAGCGCCGGAGCCTTTGGGGGTGGTCCCCCAGGCCTCGCTGCGCTCGACCTGGGGTTAAGGAACGTCGCGTCTCCGACGCTCTTTAACCCCGATTTTCAGCTCTTTATATAATTCTCTGCGCCTCTGCGCGAGTTCTCTCCTTACGACTTAGCATAGCTTAATAGTTATTCCCATGCGCCTACGCGCGAATTTCCCATGATTTTAGGATAATTAATTGTTTTTAACATATTTTTACCCCCCCCATTAATATTTTTTAGTAAATTGCGCCCAAATTAAAATAAAACCTTATACAGAAAGAATTAAAACACATTATGAATCCGGCGACCGAAAACACTACGCCATTTTCGATAGCGCATTTTCCTCCGCCTCCCAAAACACACATATCATGGCATCTGAAATTTTGAAATCCCGGAAACTGCTGCTGCCATTCGCCCTCCTCGCCGTGGCATCGGCATGTTTCATCGGTTGCACTCTCGACCCCTATCTCATTCCGCCCGAGGAGGAATACACCCGCAATTTCGTGAAGGATTTCGGCCTCGTAGATGCCTCGCAAGACTGGAACCTGGCCAAGGAGCTCAACGTCTCCATCAACCTGGGCAGCAAGGTGTACCCGGCGGTCAAGGTGTATGCAATGCATCAGGATAAATACTATCTCGTGGCCAGCCTCACGGATATCTCGGGCAAAATCGACGTGCCCGTCGACGTGCCCGAAACCTGCTCGGACATAATGGTGTCTACGGGCTACAACAAGTACTACGGCAAGGCCGGCTCCATGATCGACTGCACCGACGAGGGCCGCGGCGTGCCCAATGCCGCCACGTATCCCGACGACTACCACGGCACCAACAACGGCCCTGCCGTGTATGAGGAAGACCAGAACGGCTTCCACATGATGGTGCAGCACACCAACCGCGGCAACGGCGCCACCACCGGCTACGGCGGCGGCTCCGAATATCAGTATTTCAACACCCAGCAGCTTGCACCCATAATCTCGAGCAAGCCCTGGAAGCAGTACTTCTCGCTCAACACCGGCATGTACTCGCGGGAAAACACCGGCAACCTCGTGGGCATCCTGCCCGAGAGCGGCGTCTACAACCGCCACAAAAAAGACCTCACCGACTGGATTCGCGAGAAACGCAACGAAGGCCAGAGCGTGGTGGAAGACTTCCGCATAGCCACCGGCGACGACGGCAGCTTTACGCTCTTCCCCTACTACTACGGCACCAACCTGGCCCACGAACTGGGCGTGTATCTGCTCGACGAAAACAACAACCCCGTGCTGAAAAACGGCGCCACCTACAACCCCGCGCTCGTGGCAAGCTACAAGCTCGAAGACTTCGTGTCGTTCCCCATCTTCCGCAACCGCGAGGCCGGCGACCTGCAGGTGCAGCCCCACTTCGACAGCGAGATAGGCGACATCATGCTCAGCTGGGACGGCCAGAACCCCATCGAAGGCCCAAAATTGTCGTTCACCATTGGCCAGGAATTTGACCTTCAGAGCTTGGTGTATGTGTGGGACAATCGTCAGGCAAAATGGATGAAGTACGACGATTATATTGCCACCTACGGCAACACCACCCATAGCCGCGTGGCCTACCACCTGTGGGTGGACGAAGCCACGGACTCCTCCGACCCGGAGCCCGTGACCTACGCCACCTGCAGCAGCGACGGCATCGTCACACCCCTGGCCATCACCAAAGACCATGAAAACGGTGTGTCCTGGGCGCAGATAGGCATAGCCACCGGCATGACCGGCACCGACGGCAAAGGCAAAATCGAAGGCCGCGCTTTCGACTTCAGCTACGAGGTGAACGACCCCGCCGCCGAGCCCACATGCGAAATCCGGCATATAGAGATTGCCGGCCTGGTTGATGATGCGGATAATGAAATGTGGTGCCAGTATTTCTTGAAAGTTGGCGAAACCCACACGCTCCAGGTGACGCTCAGGGATGCCGACTGGCAGGAACTCGACTGGGAAAGCCACTTCGACGAGCTCAGCGTTGTGGGCTGGGGTGATACCGTCTTCAAAATCTATAAGGACGAGTCCGACAAGACCATCAAAGTAGAAGGTGTAGGCGTCGGCAATGCGTGGGGCAACGTATATGTCACCGAAACCGGCTACGACGACAAGGCCGGCGGCATCAGCAGCGGTCTCCAGGCTGTTGTATCCGCCGATGGCGAAGAAGGCGGCGATGAGGGCGAAAATGGCGGCGAGCAGCCCGCCCAGGTGAAGCGCCGCGCTCCGGACGACATGGAGTCCATGCTCCACTCCACCGACACGTGGCACGACGTGAGCTCCTACTGGTCGCGCTACCTCCCGGCAGGCCAGGAAGTGGCCAGCTACCCCGTGGACATGACCATGCTGGCCCGTTCGCGCGGCTACGACGTGACCATCACCCGTGGCACCGACGATAACGGCCAGCCCATCCCCTACAAGGGCAGCCTGGGCATGTATCTGAAAGTCTACGGCTCCTACGACACCGAAAACGACGGCACCGACGTGTACACGCCCTTCACACCCTATGTGGTGTACTCGCAGAAGAAGTTCAACAAAGTGGCCGGCTCGCCCACGACGCCGTCCAACCAGATAAGCGCCCTCTCTGTGAAGCATCCGCTCACGGGTCGCACCTTCCTGGCATTCGAAGACATGCAGGTGACCAGCGAGGATGGCCCCTACAGCTACTGGGAGAAGAGCAGCGACCGCGACGTCAACGACCTCATCTTCAACATCACCAACTACGAGGTGATCACCAACGACGAGGTGACCATCGAAGAAAATACCAGCGAAGACACATTCTCCTGGCTCTGGGCCGTGGAAGACCTCGGCGCCACCGACGACTTCGACTTCAACGACATGGTGATGAAGATTACCTCCGTGACCAAGAACCTCACCACCAAGACCTCCGACGGAAAGGTGACCTCCACCACAATCTACAAGAAGGTGACCTTCACCCCGCTCTGTGCCGGCGGCACGCTGCCCATCTACATCCACTACAACCGCAACGGCAAGCACCACACGCTCGCTCCGGGCATGTATAAGGAAGACGACCTGGACTACACCGTCGAAGGCGACCAGATAAAATCCATCAACGACCTGCCCGACGATGGCAACGCAGCCTGCGAGCTGCACCGCTGGTTCGGCATCAACGACTACACCACCATGATCAACACCTCGCCGGACGCTGCCGTGGTGAAAGCACGCGATTGTGTGCTCTACCTCAAGGACGGCTTCACCATCGAGGGCTTCGGCAGCGGCAGCCGCCAGGGACGCCAGGGTGGCCTCTACGTCACGGTGAACGACGGACGCCCCGTCCAGAGCGTCGACCAGATTTCCGGCGGCTGGACCAAGGACGACGATTCCGACAGCTGGGTGATCGCACCCCCCGAAGAAGGAAAGGTGTCGCAGATGTTCATGATATTCGACGCCAAGAACAACTGGCGATGGCCCACCGAACGCACCCACATCCTCAACGCCTATCCCAGGTTCCGCGACTGGGTGAACAACGGTAGCGGCGCCAACGACTGGTACAAGGACAGCAGTCCCATAAACACCTTCCCGCGCTACGACCTCGCCAAGTAGCCCAAGCACGAAAATCCCCCGGCCCACCCGCCCGGGGGATTTTTGTGCGCCCCCCCCCGAATACTGGCAAATCCGGCGCAGGCCCGAAAACCATAATCGCAGGCATCTAAAAGCGGCGGGCGCGTCGGAGACGTGCCAATCCCTTAACCCCGGGTCGAGCGCAGCGAGGCCCGGGGATTGGCAGGAATCCATGTCAGAGCGTCGGAGACGCGATGTTATTACACAAATCTGAGTGTGAAAACAGCGCATCTCCGAAGCGCCGGAACCTTTTGGGCTGGTCCCTCAGGCCTCGCTGCGCTCGACCTGAGGTTAAGGAACGTCGCGTCTCCGACGCTCTTTTGCCCCTATTTTCAGCTCTTTATATAATTCTCTGCGCCTTTGCGCGAGGTTTCCCGCACATTCACGCTCGGGGGCATTGAATCGGGCCTATAAAGTTAAATAGTGTTAATTTTGGAATTTTTTGGCCGAAAAATTATGTTTTAAAACATATATGCATTATCTTTGCACCAGTTTTTCATGGTATTAGATTTAAGGTAAGAAGATTATTCGTCGAGACGACGAGTAATTTTTTTTGTGCCTGCCGCAAAAACCCTAAAGGCCACGCGAGCGTTTCATATATAAAAGTAAAACTAAAAACACACGATATATGAAACACTTTGAAGAAATAATCAAGGACACGAAGCCCACCCTGGTGGCCTTTGCCCATGAAGGCAAGGAAGAATCGGAAGAAGTAAAGAAACTGGCAACGGAGCTGGGCGAGAAATACGCCGGCCGCGCCAACGTCGTGGTCTACGACAACCACTTCAACAACTACGTGAACCGCGAATTCCGCATCACGGCCTACCCCTGCTACATCCTGTTCAAGGAAGGCCGCGAGCTCATGCGCGAGAGCGGCAAGAAGACCATCACCCAGCTTTCCGAGCTGGTGGAGCGCGGCTTCTGATCGCACCGTCGCACCCCGAATATAATAAAGCACTCGCGAAAAGGCGCAGTGAGAATTTTAGGCGACAGAGCCGAGCTACCGCAAGGTGCACACGGCTCTGTCGCTCTCCTTTTTAGATGGCTTTTCAACCGGCGCATGTCAGAAAATTTGCTTATATTTGCATGGAAAAAGCCATGCGATGATGAAAGAACCGAGCCTCAGCGTAATAATCCCCGCCTATAATGCAGCCGCTACCGTGACAGCCACGCTCGGGTGCATGGACGCCGAGCTGAGAAACGCCGCAAGGCGCTTTCCGGGTTTCGACTACGAGATAATCGTAGTGGACGACGGCTCCACCGACGCCACGGGCCGCACGGTGGCCCGGATGGCTATTCCGCAGCTGCGCGTCGTGGCCAAGACCAACTCCGGCGTTGGCGACACGCGCAACACCGGGCTGCGCCACGCCACAAAAGAATATGTGTGGTATTTCGACGCCGACGACCTCCTGTTCAAGGACTCGGTGGCACGGCTGGTGGAATTTCTGCGCATCGGGCCGGACATCCTCAAGTTCGCATCGGTCACGGAAGACGCCGTGACGCGCGGCCACATCGAGAGTTTCAACAACTCGGCCACGGCCAGCGTGGTGTTCGACGGAGCGTACGAAAACTACTTGAAAGACAACACCGTGGGATTTTCCAGCTGCTTCATCATCGTTCGCCGCGAGCTGCTGCTATCCAGTGGCGTGGCGTTCGCCACCGACATGGCCATCAGCGAGGATGTGATGTGGAACATGCGCCTGGCCCTCGCCTGCCCGCAGGCGCGCGCCGCCGTGACCGACCTGAACGTGGGCCGCTACGTGGTCTACACCGGAAGCGCCGTGAACACCGCCAGCGCAGCCAAAAACGAGCGCCACCTCGACGACTCCTTCAAGCTGCTGCGCTTCGTGGAGACAGCACTGCCACCGGTGCCCTACATGCGGCGCACCCTCGACACCTACCGCACAAATGCCGTGAACCAGATTGTCACGCGCTTCCTGTCGTGCCGATTTGCCGGCGCGGCGATGAAGCGCCGCATCGACGCTACCCTGAAAGCGGTGGACGCTTCCGGCGTGGAGAGCCGCCAGGTCAAGGTGTTCCGCGCACTGGCCAAGTCGCCGGTCATGATGCGCGCGGCCCAGACGCTCTACCGCCGCATCTTCATCCCCTACGTAAAACCCCGCCTGGGCCGCAACTGAGCCCCACCCTCCGCCGCCGGCCATGCGGGAGAGGCGGCCCGGTTTAGCTATCATAGCTATTTTAGCTATCATAGCTACTATAGCTATTTAGAGGGTCATCGATGATTTTTCAGCCAATTATATATTTCTCTGCGCCTCGGCGCGAGTGCCCATCCGGGCAAAAGAATAGCGGAAGGCGCTGAGGGCTGCCTTCCGCTGCGTGTACACCCATGGGGAGTCGAACCCCAATCGACGGAACCGGAATCCGTAATTCTATCCATTGAACTATGGGTGCGCGGTTGTGTGGTGCAAAATTAGGAAAAAATCCTTATTTTTGCAACATGAATGTGAAAATCGAACCATCCTGGCATCACGCGCTGCGCTCGCAGTGGGACTCGCCCGAATTTGCCCGCCTGGCCGAGTTCGTGCGCTCGGAGTACGCCACCCGGCAGGTGTTTCCGCCGGCGGCGCGCATCTTCGCGGCTTTCGACGCGTGCCCCTTCGACAGCGTGAAGGTGGTGATTCTGGGCCAGGACCCCTACCACGACGTGGGGCAGGCCACCGGCATGTGCTTTTCGGTGGCCCCGGGCGTGCCCGTGCCGCCGTCGCTGGTGAATATATTCCGCGAGGTGAGCGCCGACACCGGCGCCCCCATCCCTGCCGACGGCGACCTCACCCGCTGGGCACGGCAGGGCGTGCTGCTGCTCAACGCCACCCTGACTGTGCGCGCCCATGCGCCGGCATCCCATGCCGGCCACGGCTGGGAAGAGTTCACCGACGAGGCCGTGCGGCGCCTGAACGCCGACCGCGACGGCCTGGTGTTCATGCTCTGGGGCTCACCCGCGCGCCGCAAGGGCGCTTTCATCGACCGCTCGCGCCACCTGGTGCTGGAGTCGCCCCACCCCTCGCCGCTCTCGGCCTACCGCGGATTTTTCGGCAACCGCCACTTCTCGCAGGCCAATGCCTGGCTGGTGGCCCACGGAAAGGAGCCGATAGTATGGTGAGGCCGCTTGCAGTAATAGCCGCAGCGCTGCTCGCTTGGACGGCCGCGCAGGCCGCCCCGGCCATGGACACCATGACGGGCGCCCTGAACGAGCGCGTGCGTTCGCTCCAGGTCACCGACGCCGAGGGCCTGCCGGCACAGATTCCGCTCGTGGGCCTGGACGCCACGGGCCCGCTGGGCATAGAATTCGACGTGCTGCACGACGACCGCGACTACCTGCGCTACCGCCTGGTGCACTGCGATGCCTCGTGGCGCCCGTCGGCGCTGGCCGAGGTGGAGTATGTCGACGGCTTCAACGAAGCCACCGTTGACAGCTGGGACTACTCCGACGCCACCACCGTGCCCTACACCCACTACCGCATAGACTTCCCCACGCCCGACATGATGCCGCGCGTCTCCGGCAACTATCTGCTGCAGGTATATCCCGAGAACGACCCGGACGACGTGTGGGCACAGGTGCGCCTGCTCGTGAGCGAGCAGGTGGCCGCCGTGAGCGCCGACGTCACCTCCCACACCGATGTAGACTACAACGACGCCCGCCAGCAGCTGGCCGTGGCCGTGGATGTGGAGCGCGCCGGAGTGGGCGACCCCTTCAACGAGCTCACGCTCTACATCCAGCAAAACGGCCGCTACGACAGCGAGGTGGCGCTGGCCCACCCGCTGCGGGCCTCGCGCACGGAAGCCGTGTACGAGCACCAGCCGCAGCTCATCTTCGACGGCGGCAACGAATACCGCCGCTTCGAGACCGTCAGCGAATACTACCCCGGCATGGGGGTGGATGCCATCACCTGGGCCGCGCCCTACTACCACTACACCCTGGCCGTGGACGAGCCGCGCGCCGATGCCCCCTACAGCTACGACAGCACCCAGGCCGGGCGCTTCATGGTGCGCCGCCAGGGCGCGGCCGACAGCCGCACCGAGGCCGACTACGGCGTGGTGCATTTCGCCCTGCGCGCCGACGAAATGCACGGCGCCATGGTGTTCATCGACGGCGACCTGGCCTCGCGCCGCTTCGACAGCGAGGCCCTCATGCACTACAACCCCGACACCGGCTGCTACGAGCGCGCCATGCTGCTCAAGCAGGGGTCGTACAACTACCAGTATCTCGTGGTGCCCCCCGGCGCCCGCCGCGGCTACACCGCCCCCGTGGAGGGCGACCGCTACAACACACGCAACGAATATCTCATAAAAGTCTATCACCGCGCCCCGGCAGCCCGCTACGACCGCCTCATTGCCGTGGCCCTCATCCGATAACACCCATGCTCGAAATACAGAACACACTCGTGACGCTCGACATCGTGGAGCGATTCTTCTGCTGCGACCTGGCCCACTGCCTGGGCCAGTGCTGCATCGAGGGCGACGCCGGCGCGCCCGTGACACCCGCCGAGGTGGAGCTGCTCAAGGAAGTGCTCCCCGAGGTGTGGGACGACCTCGCGCCCGAAGCCCGGCGCGTGATTGAAGAACAGGGCGTGAGCTACGTCGACGAAGAAGGCGACCTCGTCACGAGCATCGTCAACGGCCGCGACTGCGTCTTCACCTGCTACGCCCCCGGCGGCATGTGTCTCTGCGCCATCGAGAAGGCCTATCGCGAGGGGAGCGTGAAGTGGCGCAAGCCCATCTCGTGCGCCCTCTACCCCGTGCGCGTCACCGACTACGACGGCTTCACGGCCGTAAACCTCCACCGCTGGAAGATATGCAAGTGCGCCGAAGTGCTGGGCCGCCGCGAGGGCCTGCGCGCCTATCAGTTCCTGCGCGAGCCCCTGATCGAGCGCTTCGGCCGCGACTGGTACGACGAACTCGCCACCACCTGCGAGGAATACCTCCGCCAGTTCAGCAAATAACCAGCCTCGCCTAATCGGTTGATACAAAAGGACAAAAGCCTCAAAAGAAACAAAA
>CAYUUN010000056.1:0-14933 GCA_964447895.1 uncultured Bacteroides sp.
TTGATTTCGTCGGTGATGTGGGGCACGATCTGCACGGTCTTGCCCAGGTAGTCGCCGCGGCGCTCCTTGTCGATCACGCTCTGGTAGATGCGGCCGGTGGTCACATTATTGGCGCGCGAGGTGCGGATGTTGGTGAAGCGCTCGTAGTGACCCAGGTCGAGGTCGGCCTCGTGGCCGTCTTCGGTCACGTAGCACTCGCCGTGCTCGTAGGGGTTGAGCGTGCCGGGGTCGATGTTGATGTAGGGGTCGAATTTCTGAATCGTGACGCTGAAACCGCGGGCCTTGAGCAGGCTCGCGAGCGAGGCCGATATGATGCCCTTGCCCAGCGACGACACCACACCACCCGTGACGAAAATATATTTAGTATCCATTTGTAAAGCAAAATTACTCGCAAAGGTACACAAAAAACTTGAATATCACCACAATAAAGCGGCAGCATCTTGATGCTGCCGCCTAATGCGTTGATTATAAGCCTTATAAGATTTATAAGTCTTATAAGGCTTATTGTTATTAATAGTGGAAGCTGCTGCCGCCCACAAATTCGCGCACAAGGCTCGTGGGCGGTATCATCTCGGGCTTGATGGGGGCGAAGAGGTCCAGGAAGTGGCGCAGGCGGTAGGCCTCGCCGTATTCGGGCACGTCGTTGGGCACCATCTTCAGGATGTGCTCTGCCTGCTCGCGTATCACGCCCAGCTCGAAGAGCAGCGACGAGTTGAACGTGGCGTCGGCGTTCTCCTGATAGGGGAATATCCAGCGCTCCTCGCCGCGGCGCACGCTGGGCCACATCTTGATGCTCTCGCGGGCGGAGTAGCCGCGGTATTTATAGTCGCGCACGATGCGGCGCAGCAGGCGGGTGTCGGTGGTGGGCACCCAGTTGTGGTTGTCGATGGTCAGGGTGGTCAGGGCCGAGACGTAGACGCGGAATTTCTGGTCTTCGGGGATGTTGGCCGTGAGCTCGGGGTTGAGGCCGTGGATGCCCTCGATGAGCAGCACGCTGCCCTCCTCGAGCTTGATGGTGTTGCCGCGGTATTCGCGCTTGCCGGTCTCGAAATTGTAGGTGGGCAGGGCCACTTCCTCGCCTGCCAGCACGCGGGTGAGGTCGCTGTTGAACTGCTTCAGGTCTACGGCGTAGATCGATTCGTAGTCGTATTCGCCGAACTCGTCGAGCGGCGTGGTCACGCGGTCCACGAAGTAGTCGTCGAGCGAAATCATCTGCGGCTTGAGCAGGTTGGCCATGAGCTGGATGGCCAGGCGCTTGGTGGTGGTGGTCTTGCCGGACGACGACGGGCCGGCTATCAGTACGATGCGCGCGCCGCCGGCGGCGTAGCGCCGGCTGATGTCCTCGGCTATGCTGGCTATATACTTGTTGTGGAGCGCCTCGGCCAGGTTGATGATGTCGGCCGTGCGTTTCTTTTCCACCAGGCGGTTGATCTCGCCGGCGTTGCGTATGCCCAGGATGTTGTTGAATTCCACATAGTCCGTGAAGGCCTTGTACATCTTCTCCTGATCGCCGGTGGGAGCGGCCATGGCGGCGTCGGTGGCCAGCAGCAGGAAGCCCTTCTTGAAGGCGCGCAGGTCGAAGGTGCGCAGCAGGCCGGTGCGGGGCAGCAGGGCGCCGTAGTAGCTGTCGCACACGCCGTCGAGGCTGTAGTAGCGCGTGTAGAGCTGGTGGAGCGTCTCCAGCAGCAGCACCTTGTCGCCGAGGCCCTGGCGGCGGAATATCTCGATCACGTCTTCGGTGCGCTCCTCGTGGGCCACGAAGGGCAGGTCGGCCTCCACCAGGCGGCGCATCTCGGCGCATATTTCCGAGAGCAGGCGGGGCGTCACGGGCAGGTAGCCGTGGTCGTCGCTCAGGGTGCAGTAGTAGCCGCGGGCTATGGAGTGCTGCACGCGCAGGGTGGCGCCGGGCACCACGGTGCACACGGCGCGGTACAACATCATGCACAGCGACCTCACGTAGGCGCGCTTGCCCGAGGGCGACGATTCCGGCAGGAATTCCACCGTCTTGGGCTGGTAGATGCAGTAGCTCATGGCCTCGGTCTTGTTGTTCACGCGGGCCACCACGGGCTCGAAGCCGAGCTCCAGGCGTGCGGCTGTGTCGAGAAGATTGTCGCCGCCTGTCACCTCAACGTAGCGCTCGAGGTTACGGCAGTAGATGTTGAATCGGTTCATTTTTCTGAAAGGGCTTTGGCGGGGTTGCTCCCGGGTGTGGATGGGATGGATTGATTGGATTGTGGGTCTATCTGTGGGGTCATTCGCGCAGGCGCGAATCTATAATGATGGTCACGGGGCCGTCGTTGCACAGCTCCACGGCCATGTGGGCGCCGAACACGCCGCGCTGCACCTCCAGGCCGTGGTCGAGGGCCAGCAGCCTGCAGTAGGCGTCATAAAGAGGCACGGCCAGCTCATGGCCGGCCGCGCGCAGGTAGCTGGGGCGATTGCCCTTGCGGGTGGAAGCGGTGAGGGTGAACTGGCTCACGGCGAGCACCGCGCCGCCCACATCCTGGACGGAGCGGTTCATCACGCCCGCCTCGTCGTCGAAGATGCGCATGGCGGCGGTCTTCGCGGCCAGCCACCGGGCGTCGTCGGGAGTGTCGCCCTGCTCCACGCCCACAAGCACGAGGAGGCCGCGGGCAATGCTGCCCGAGACCTCTCCGTCTACGCTCACCGTGGCGTGCGTCACGCGCTGAATCACCAGCCGCACGTAGCTCAGTATTTAATGAGTGATGTCACCTCGGCATCGGCGGGCAGGATGGCGCGGCCGTTGAGGGCTTCGAGCTCGATGATGAAGCTGATGTAGATTTTCTTGGGGTTCATGGACTTCACCAGCTCGTAGCAGGCTGCCATGGTGCCGCCGGTGGCGAGCACGTCGTCGTGTATCACCACCACGTCGTCGGGCCCGATGGCGTCGCGGTGCATCTCGATGGTGTCGGTGCCGTATTCCTTGGCATACTCCATGCGCACGGTGTCGGCGGGCAGCTTGCCGGGCTTGCGGGCGGGCACGAAACCGGCGCCCAGCTCAAAGGCCAGGATGGAGCCGCCGATGAAGCCGCGCGACTCGATGCCCACCACCTTGGTCACACCCTTGTCGCGGTAGAGCTGCGAGAGGTCCCAGCCTATCACGTGCAGGGCGCGGGGGTCCTTGAAGGCGGTGGTGAGGTCTTTGAACACGATGCCCTTGGTGGGGAAGTCGATCACGTCGCGGATTTTGGATTTGATGTATTCCATGTTTTTATGAGAGGTTAATTATTTGATATTTCGTTGTTTGTCGCGCGATTGTTTCACGTGGAACATTTTCAGGCGTTTTTGTTCAGCAAGATGAGCAGCACGTTCACGTCGGCCGGCGACACTCCCGGGATGCGCGAAGCATGGCCCAGGGTCTCGGGCTGGTGGCGGATGAGTTTCTGCCGGGCCTCGGTGCTCAGGGCGGTGATGGAGGCGTAATCGAGCTTGCCCGCCAGGCGCACGTCCTCGAGGCGGCGCAGCCGCTCGGCGGCCAGTTCCTCGCGCTTGATGTAGCCGTCGTACTTGATGAGTATCTCGGCCGATTCCACGATTTCCTCGCGGCGCTCGGGCGGCAGTTTGTCCAATAGCTCCTGCAAAGGCGGCACGGCGGGGGCGATGGCGGCGATGCTCACGCGCGGACGCATCAGCACGCTCTGCAGCTTCACGCCCTGCGCGAGCGGCGCCTCGCCCAGGGCCTCGAGCGCGGGGTTCAGGTCGGCGGCTTTCACGGACAGGGTGGAGGCCAGCTCCACGATGGCGTCGCGCCACTGCAGCTTCTCGCGCAGGCGCTCCATCTGGCCGTCGGCGGCGAGGCCTATGGCGTGGGCCGCGGGCGTCAGGCGCTCGTCGGCGTTGTCCTGGCGCAGCAATATGCGATACTCGGCGCGCGAGGTGAACATGCGGTAGGGCTCGTCCACGCCCTTCGTGACGAGGTCGTCGATGAGCACGCCTATGTAGGCCTGGTCGCGCCGCAGCGTGAAGGGCTCGCGGCCCTGTGCTTTCAGCGCGGCGTTGGCGCCGGCTATGAGGCCCTGGCCGGCTGCCTCCTCGTAGCCGGTGGTGCCGTTGATCTGGCCGGCGAAAAACAGGCCCTGCACCAGGCGCGTTTCGAGCGTGTGGCGCAGCTGCGTGGGGTCGAAGAAGTCGTATTCGATGGCGTAGCCCGGGCGGTAGATCTGCACGTTGCGCAGGGCCGGGATGGTCTGCAGCGCCTCTATCTGCACGTCCATGGGCAGCGACGAGGAGAAGCCGTTCAGGTAGTATTCCGTGGTGGTCTCGCCCTCGGGCTCGAGGAATAGCTGGTGCTCGGTCTTGTCGGCGAAGGTCACGATCTTGGTCTCGATGGAGGGGCAGTAGCGGGGGCCTATGCTTTTTATCTGGCCGTTGTAGAGCGGCGAGTCGGGCAGGCCGCGGCGCAGCACTTCGTGGGTGGCCTCGCTGGTGTAGACGGTGTGGCACGCGCGGCGTTTCAGGGGCGCCTCGGGGGCGGGGCCGTAGGAGAAGCGGTGAAAGTCTTCTTCGTCGGGCTGCTCCAGGGCCAGGCTCCAGTCCACGCTGCGGCCGTCGATGCGCACGGGCGTGCCCGTCTTCATGCGCGCTGTATCGAAGCCCAGCGCGGCCAGTTGCTCGGTGATGCCGTGGCTGGCGGGCTCGGCTATGCGTCCGCCGGGCAGCTGCACGCGGCCTATGTGCATGAGGCCGTTCAGGAATGTGCCGGTGGTGAGTACCACGCAGGGGGCGTGGAATGTGGCTCCCTGGGCCGTGGCTATGCCGCGCACCTGCATGGTGGCGGGGTCGATGTCGAGGGCCGTGACGGCGTCCTGCCACATGTCCAGGCCGGGAGTGTGCTCGAGCAGGCGGCGCCACTCGGCCGAAAATCGCAAGCGGTCGGCCTGGGCGCGGGGGCTCCACATGGCGGGCCCCTTGGAGCGGTTGAGCATACGCATCTGGATGGCGGCGGCGTCGGTGACGCGGCCCATGCGGCCGCCCAGGGCGTCGATCTCGCGCACGATCTGGCCCTTGGCTATGCCTCCCACGGCGGGGTTGCAGCTCATCTGGGCTATCTTGTTCATGTCGTGGGTCACGAGCAGGGTGCGCGCTCCCAGGCGGGCAGCAGCGCTTGCCGCCTCGCAACCGGCGTGGCCGGCACCCACTACTATGACGTCGTACCGGTAGTTCATCTATGCGTCAGCGATATGGCCCGGCAGCATGGCCAGGGCCTCGTCTTCGTTCTGTTCCATGATTTCGCGCTCGCCCGGGCCCTTGTCGTTGATGCCGCAGAGGTGCAGGATGCCGTGAATCACCACCCGGAGCAGTTCGCGCATGTATGTCGCTCCCACGAGGCGGGCGTTGCTGGCCACGGTGTCGAGCGATATGAACATGTCGCCCGCGACCACGCGGCCGTGCGAGTAGTCGAAGGTGATGATGTCGGTGTAGTAGTCGTGATTGAGGAAACGGCGGTTCACGTCGAGAATCTTCGCGTCGTCGCAGAAGATGTAGTTCACCGGGCCTAATATACGGTTGTGCGCAGCCACGACTTGTTCAATCCATTGTTCAAGTCTTCGGGTGTCAACTTCCGGGAGCTGCACCCCGTCGCATATCCACTGAAATGCTGGTGTCATCAGTCCGTAATTAGGACACAAAGTTAGTGTTTTTTTTTGAAAATACAACGGCCGGAGGCCACATAGCGGCATTAAATACGATTAAATAATTGATATATAGACCATTAAAAAGATTTCGGATGCTTTCTCCCGAAGACAAACGGGCCGCGTGGCCTCTCAGAATTGCAAAAAGATTCTATATACTATATTTTATTAAAATGGCTGTAAAACAGACTGATAGCTGATTTTTGCGGCCGTGAGAATCCAAAATTTGACGGCACGCGGCCTCCCGTGCGGAAATTTCTGAGAGAATTTCACTATCTTTGCCACTATGGATAAGAAACTTTTTCTGCTGGACGCCTACGCGCTCATCTATCGTGCCTACTATGCCATGATACGCGCGCCGCGCTACACTTCGGCCGGTCTCAACACTTCGGCCATCTTCGGATTCTGCAACACGCTCGACGAGATTCTCAAGAAAGAGCAGCCGGACTATATCGCCGTGTGCTTCGACCCCAAGGGCGACACCTTCCGCCACGAGGCCTACCCGGAGTACAAGGCCCAGCGCGAAAAGCAGCCGGAGGACATCTCGGCGTCCATTCCTTATATAAAGGAGATATTGGAGGCCTACCGCATTCCGGTGATAGAGGTGCCGGGTTTCGAGGCCGACGACGTGATAGGCACCCTCAGCCGCATGGCCGAGGCCGGCGGCTACATCACCTACATGATGACGCCCGATAAAGACTATGGCCAGCTCGTGACGCCCCGCGTGCTGCAATACCGCCCTGCCCTGGGGGGCAAGGGCTTCGAGGTGCGCGGCCCGGCCGAGGTGTGCGAGCGCTACGGCATCAGCCGCCCGGCCCAGGTGGTGGACCTGCTGGCCCTGGAGGGCGACGCCAGCGACAATGTGCCCGGTTGCCCCGGCGTGGGCGAGAAGACGGCCGTGAAGCTCGTGGCCGAATACGACAACGTGGAGAACATCATCGACCACGCGCCCGAAATCAAGGGCGCCCTGGGCCGCAAGGTGGCCGCCGGAGCCGAGCAGATTCTATTCTCGAAGTTCCTGGTGACGATACGCACCGATGTGCCCTTGGGCGACCTCACCATAGAGAGCCTGGAGCGCCGCGAGCCTGATGTGGACGCCCTGCGCGACGTGTATCGCCGCCTGGAGTTCCGCACCTTCCTCAACCGCCTGGGCGACGCCCCCGCGGCCCCGGAGCCTGCTCCCGCCGCCGCGCCCGAGCAGCTCTCGCTCTTCGACGAGTCCCCTACCCCACCCCGCTCCGACGCCCCTGAATCCGATGCCCCCGAAACCGACGCCCCCGCCGTGGAGCTCGAGCGCAACTACAGCCTGCTCGAAAGCCCGGCCCGGGTGGAGGCATTCCTTGCCCGCGCCCTGGCCGCCGGCGGCGACGTGGCCGTGGCGCTGAACGCGCCCGGCGAGGGAGCCATGACGGCCACGCTCGAGGGCCTGGCCGTGGCCATGAAGGGCGAGGCCGCCTATGTGGCCATGCCCGCGTTTGCCGCCGAGCGCGCCGCCATGGTGGACGCCCTGCGGCCCCTCTTCGGAGGCACGGCCACGGTGGTGGCCCACGACGTGAAGCGCGCCATGGTGGTTCTGCGCCGCGAGGGCCTGGAATGGACCGCGCCCTACTACAGCACCTCGGCCGCCCGCTACGTGCTCAACGCCGAGATGGGCAACGACCTGGCCGACGCCGTGTTCCGCTATCTGCACCTGCAGATTTCCGACTACCCGCTCGCGGCCACCGCCCGCCGCAAGCTGCGCTACCCCACCCCGGCCGAGGCGCTGGAGCCCATGTGTGAGCGCGCGGCTGCCGTGCTGGCGCTGGCCCCGGAGCTGCGCCGCCTCATCGAGGCCGACGGCCTCACGGCGCTCATGACCGATGTGGAGCTGCCCTTCATCCCCGTGCTGGCCGGCATGGAATGGGAGGGCGTGCGTATAGACCCGCGCGTGCTGGCCGAGATTTCCACGCGCATGCACCAGCGTCTTGTCGATCTCGAGGCCCGCGCCGCCGAGCTGGCCGGAGGGCCCTTCAACGTGGCCTCGCCGGCCCAGGTGGGCGAGGTGCTCTTCGAGCGTCTGGCCATCGACCCGAAGGCGCGGCGCACCAAGCGCGGCGCCTGGAGCACCACGGAGGAGGAGCTGAGCAAGTATGCCAAGGACCACCCCATCGTGGGCCTCATCCTGGAGATACGCGGCCTGCGCAAGCTGCTCACCACCTACGTCGACGCCCTGCCCCGCCTCATCGACCCGCGCGACGGCAAGCTGCACACCACCTTCAACCAGACGGTGACGGCCACCGGGCGCATCTCCTCCACCAACCCCAACCTGCAGAACATCCCCATACGCACCGAGGAGGGCCGCGAGATACGCCGCGCCTTCATCGCCGACCCCGGCGACCTGCTGCTCTCGGCCGACTACTCGCAGATAGAGCTGCGCCTGATGGCCGACATGAGCGGCGACCCCGAGATGGTGCAGGCCTTCCTGCACGGCAGCGACATCCACCGCGCCACGGCCGCCAAGATCTACGGCGTGCCGCTCGACAGCGTGACCGACGCCCAGCGCCGCGCCGCCAAGACGGCCAATTTCGGCATCATCTACGGCATCTCGGCCTTCGGCCTGAGCGAACGCCTGGGCATTCCCCGCGGCGAGGCCAAGGAGCTGATCGAGGGCTATATGCGCACCTATCCCGGCGTGCAGCAGTACATCGAGCGCAGCATCGAGGGCGCCCGCGAGCGCGGCTACGTGGCCACGCGCATGGGCCGCAAGCGCTATCTGCCGGAAATCAACTCGCGCAACGCCACGGTGCGCGGCTTTGCCGAGCGCAACGCCGTGAACGCGCCGCTGCAGGGCACCGCGGCCGACATCATCAAGATAGCCATGATAGCCATCGACGCCGAAATCAAGCGTCTGGGGCTGCGCTCGCGCATGATATTGCAGGTGCACGACGAACTCATCTTCAACGTGAAGCCCGAGGAGCTTCCGACGCTGCAAGACATCGTGGCGTCGCGGATGCGGGCGGCCTACAGCGGCCGCGTGCCCTTGGAGGTGAGCGCCGGCGTGGCCACCGACTGGCTCGCCGCCCACTAAAGGGCTTTTAAGACTTATAAGATTTATAAACGCCGCCGGATGGCGCGTTCGGCGGTGTTCATGGCCAGCGACAGCAGGAAGGTGGCGGCCAGGGCGAGGGCCAGCAGGGCGCCGGCGGGCAGCGGCCGAGAGGCGGTGTACTGCACGAGCAGCTGGATCACGGGCCAGTGCAGCAGGTAGATGTTGAAGGAAATGTTGTCGCGGCGCCCCTCCCAGGTGCCCCAGCGGCCCACCATCGACAGCCACACCACGGCTGTGCCCGTAACGGCCGGCTCGAGCCACAGGCCATAGGCGGGGATGTGGCTGCCCAGGGCCATGAGCAGCAGCGTGGCGATGCCTATGATGGTGCGGTGGTGGCGCAGCACGGGCAGGAAGCGGCACCACAGCACGCCCACGTAGAAGTAGCTGAGCTGGCCCAGAAACTGGCGGCCGAGGATGGAGTACACCTCGGTGCCGGTGCGGTTGTAGAGCCACACCAGCAGGCCGCGGTAGGCGCAGGCCAGCACGTAGATGCCCGAGAACACCACCGGGCCGCGCAGGCGTGTGCGCCGCAGCAGCCACACCACCAGCGGCGGCGTGGCGTAGAGACACCACTCCACTTTCATGGTCCAGAGCGAGGCGTCGACGGCCGTCGACACCGAGTGCTCGAACACGCCCGGAAGCCCCGGCTCGAGAAAGTTCAGGAAGCTCATATTTGCCGCCAGATAGCGCCAGAAGCGGCCGGATGTGAAATACTCCCATGCGCCCAGCGACGAGGCGGCAGAGAGGCCCAGGGCGCACAGCAGCACCGTGAGCCAGTAGGCGGGCAGCAGGCGCTTGACGCGCGAGTAGAAATAGCGGGCCACGCTGCCCTTGCGCAGGTAGCTGCCGTAGATGAGGAAGCCGCTGAGGGCGAAGAAGCCCCCTACCCCCTGGTAGCTCGATATGGGAAAGGGCACGCGGGCGCCGGCCAGCAGGTTGAAATGGTCGATCACCACGGCCAGAGCCAGGATGTAGCGCACTACGCCCATGTTGTTAGGCATGGGCACGGTGTAGGGCTTGCGTGGCATCGTTTACTTGAAGGTGTAGGTGATATAGGCCGTGGATTCCTCCGGGGCGTTGTCGTCGTGGCGGGTGAAGCGGCGGGCGCGCACCTCGGCCTCGACTGCGCGGCGCACGGCGGGGTCGGTGGCCGCTGGGGCGTCGCCGCCCTGGAATGTCACGGAGGTGACGCGGCCGGTGCGGTCGATGGTGAGGCGCATCTTCACGCTGCCCGTGACCGTGCTGGGCACCTTGGCATAGGCGGGGATTATCCATCCGCCGCCGGCCTGGCCGCTGCCGCGTCCGTTCAGGGCCGAAGCCACATCGGAGGGTGCTCCGCCCTGCCCCGGCTGCTTGCCGGTGGATGCCGCCGCGGCGTTTCCGGCGGCGTTGCGGAAGGCGTTCCGGGTGTTGGCCGTGGCGCGCCTGCGCGCCTCCTCCTCGCGTCGCTGCTGCTCGAGCTGCTCCTGCGAGGGGCCGGTCTTTTCGGGCTTTTTCGGGGTGGCCTTCACGGGCGAGGGCCTGGTGGACGTGGTGGTGGCGGGCGCCTGGGCGGGCGTGCCGGCGTCGTCCACGTGGTGGCCGCTCTCGGGGGCCGGTTCGGCCTGTCCGTCGGCCGGCTCCTGCAGGGGCACCGGGGCGGGATTGTCGAGGGCCGGGGCGGCGCTCATGGGCAGGTCGATGATTTCCACAAACTCCTCTTCCATGGAGATGTCGGCATGGTGGCGCGGGGGCCACTCGCGGTCGGTGAGGCGCACGTCGAGGTGGCCCAGAGCCAGCCAGAGGGCTATGAGGATGCACACCGCGAGGGTGATCAGTGCGGGATATAGGCGGCTGCGGGTCACGGCTCGGGGCTGAGGGATGGGAGTTCGGCGGCTGCGGGCTCAGGGGTGGCTGCGGGGCGCGTGGCCAGCACCATGCGCAGCGAGGCTTCGGCGCCGGCGTTGAGCACGGCCACAACCTTGCCGTAGGCCACGGCCTCGTCGGCGTAGACGGCGAATGCCGCCGTGCTGTCCTGGGCCGCTATCAGGCGCAGATAGTCGATGAGCTGGCCGTCGGGCACGGCCATGGGCTGTGCCTCGTCGAGGCTCACGTAGGTGTCGCCCTCGGCGTCCACGTAGATGCGCGTGGAGGGCTTCAGGGGCGTCTGCTCGCTGCTCTCGGGCAGGTTGATTTCGAGGGCAGTGGGAAACACGAAGGTGCTGGTGACCATGAAGAACACCAGCAGAAGGAATATCACGTCGGTCATGGAGGCCATGGAGAATGTGGCCATCATGTCCTGCTGTCGTTTCAGTGCCATATCACACGCTTGCGGGTTCGTTGAGCAGGTCCATGAATTCCATGGTGCGCGCCTCCATCATGTTCATGACCTTGTTGATGCGGGCAACCAGGAAGTTGTAGGCAAACATCGCGGCGATGCCCACGATAAGGCCGGCCACGGTGGTGACCAGGGCCGTGTAGATGCCTCCGGCGAAGTCGCCGATGCCTGCGGCGTTGCCGGCCGAGGCTATGGCGTAGAATGCCTGCACCATGCCTATGACGGTGCCGAGGAAGCCCAGCATGGGGGCGCCGGCGGCGGTGGTGGCCAGCCAGGGCAGACCCTTGCTGAGGGCTGCCACCTCGAGGTTGCCGGTGTTTTCGATGGCCACGAGCACGTCGTTCATGGGGCGGCCTATGCGCGAAATGCCTTTGGCTATGAGGCGCGAGTAGGGCGAGCCGGTGGCGCGGCACAGGTTGAGGGCGCTCTCGATTTCGCCGTCGTGGATATAGTCTTTGATGCGCTTCATGAAAGTCTCGTCGAAGCGTGCGGCGCGGGTGGTGGCGATGGTGCGGTCGGCCAGCACGTAGATGGAGATGACGAGCAGCAGCGCCAGTATTATCATGATCCAGCCGCCCTCGACGCACAGCTCCCAGAGCGAGAGGGGCTGCGGGGCGGGAGCCTCGGCGGCTTCGGCCAGCGCCGGGAGGGTGTTGACTACGGTGTCGGCCACGGTCTGTGCCATGGCGGTGGCGGCGGTGGCCACGGAGTCGGCCGCGATGGCCGTGATTTCTTGGAGCGGAAGCATATAGGCGATTGGTTTATAAGGCTTTTGAGGCTTATAATGGTTGTCGGTGGGGGTTATTTTTCGAGCGCCCGGCGGTAGCGGCGGATAGTCTCCTCGAGGCCCAGGTAGAGGGCGTCGCAGATGAGGGCGTGGCCTATGCTCACCTCGTCGAGGTGCGGCACGCGCGAGGCGAAGAAATGGAGGTTTTCGAGGTTGAGGTCGTGGCCGGCGTTGACGCCTATTCCGGCGCTGTGGGCGGCGCGGGCGGCCTCGACGAAGGGGGCCACGGCGCGCTCGGGGTCGGTGGGGAAGAGGTCGGCGTAGGGCTTGGTGTAGAGCTCCACGCGGTCGGCTCCGGCGCGTGCGGCGGCGCGCACGGCGGCGGGGCAGGCGTCGACGAAGATGCTGCAGCGGATGCCGGCGGCGGTGAGGCGCTCGGCCACGGCTGCGAGCTCGTCGAAGCGGGCCTCGACGTCCCATCCGGCGCTGGAGGTGATGGCGTCCGGGGCGTCGGGCACGAGGGTCACCTGCTCCGGGCGCACGCTCAGCACCAGGTCCATGAACGCGGGCGAGGGGTAGCCCTCGATGTTGAACTCGCGGTAGACCACGGGGCGCAGCTGCAGCACGTCGCTGCGGCGGATGTGGCGCTCGTCGGGGCGGGGGTGCACGGTGATGCCGTCGGCGCCGAAGCGCTGGCAGTCTTCGGCGGCCTGCACCACGGAGGGGCGGTTTTCGCCGCGGGCGTTGCGCAGGGTGGCTATTTTATTGATATTTACGCTGAGTGATGTTTTCAAAGCGATTTTTTTTATTCTATAACATATATTACGGCGGTAGATACGCCGAAAATGTTTAAATTTGCATAGGCAAAGTGCCTCTGACGTGCAAAATTAGTCAGAAATACCGATATGACGAAAGAATTAACGGCAAAAGATATAAAAAATTTGACTCCGGACGAGCTCTACGCGCCCGCCGCGGAGGCATCCCACATATTGCTGTGCTGCCGCCGGGAGCAATACTCGGCGTCGGTGATAGCGCGCGCGGTGGAGGACGTGGACGCCCACGTGCTCAACCTGAACGTGACGTCGCTGCAGCTGCCCGGCCGCGAGGGCGGCGAGTGTGTGGTGGTGGCCCTGCGCGTGGGGCGGCGCGATGCCGCCGGGGTGGTGCGCTCGCTGGAGCGCTACGGCATGGAGGTGGTGGACTTCGAGGGCGGCTCCGGCACGCCCGACGACGAGACCGCCCGCGCCCGCGCCGCCGAACTGTTGCGATACCTGGAAATGTAGCCACGAATATGATTATAGCCATCTACGGCAGTCGCCGACAAGACGCCCATCTTCCTGCCCTCGAGGCTTTCCTGCGCTCGCTCGACAGCGCGGGCCACGAGGTGGTGATGCACCCGAAGCTCTACAACTACCTGCTGCCGCTCATCCCGGGGGCGCTGCGCTGCGTGCGCCGCGTGCTGCCCTCGGCGGCCGAGGCCGGCGCGCAGCTGTGTGTGAGCATAGGCGGCGACGGCACCTTCCTGCGCACGGCGCAGTGGATAGGCGCCGCGGCCACCCCCATCGCGGGCGTGAACACGGGCCATCTGGGCTATCTCACGGCCATGGGCATCGAGGGCCTGCACGGCCTGGTGCCGGCCTTCGAGGCGGGGCTGATGCGCAGCCATGCGCGCAGCCTCATCGAGGTGACGGCCCCGGAGCTGCCTTTCAGCCCCTACGCCCTGAACGAGGTGTCGCTGCAGAAGAGCGAGACGGCGGCCATGATAAACGTGGAGGCCACGCTGGACGGCACCCTGCTGGCCGACTATCGCGTGGACGGCCTCTTAGTGTCGACGCCCACGGGCTCCACGGCCTACAATCTGAGCGTGGGCGGCCCCATCGTGCAGCCTTCGGCGCCGGTGTGGACGGTGTCGCCCATCGCGGCCCACTCGCTGTCGATGCGCCCCATCGTGATAAACGACAGCGCGCGGCTCACGCTCCGGGCCACGGGCCGCACGCCGCACGTGCGCCTGAGCATCGACGGCCGCGGCATCCAGCTCGACACGCCGGCCACGGTGGAGCTGCGGCGCGCCCCCTTCGAGCTGCACATGCTGCAGGGACCCGACTACGGCTTCGCCTCGACGCTGCGCCACAAGCTGCACTGGGGCGAGGACTGAGCCATGGGGTCTATCGCCTATAGCTATATCGACTGGCCGGGGCTGGGTCGCGTGCAGGTGGTGCGCAACCCGCGCTCGCGGCGTTTTTCGGCCCGCTGGACGGCTCCCGGCGAGCTGCGCATGGCTGTGCCCGCCAGGGCCACGGCGGCGCAGATAGCCGACGCCCTGCGCAGCCTGGAGCCGCGGCTGGCGCAGCGCGCCCCGCAGGCGGCCGACGCGCCCTGCCGCCCCGGCACGGTGATAGAGACCACGGGGCTGCGCGTGAGCGTGGAGAGCGCTCCGGAGCTTCCGCCCGGAGGCCTTGCGCTGCGGGGCACCACGGCAAGCGCCACGTTGCTGATGCATCCCGACGCCGACCCTGCCTCGGCGCCGGTGGCGCGGGCTATCACGCGGCTGCTCATGCGCCTGGCGGCCCACAGGGCGCCGGCGGTGCTGCTGCCCATGGCGCGGGCCACGGCGGCGCGCGTGGGCGCTGAGCCGCGGCGCTGGACGATAGGCCGCGGGCTGCGCACGCTGGGCACCTGCGGTGCCGACGGCACCGTGACGCTGAGCGCGGCGATGATGTTTCTGCCCGACGAGCTGCGGGAGTACATAGTGTGTCACGAGCTGGCCCACCTCACCCACCTCGACCACAGCGCGCGTTTCCACGCGCTGTGCGACGCCTATTGCGGCGGCCGCGGCGCCGAGCTGCGTGCGGCGCTCCGCGCCTTCCGCTGGCCCATCCCGCGGTGATCTTCAGGAGATACAAAAGAACAAAAAACGCACAAGAAACAAAAAATATTTTTTTGTGGTGGGGGCCTCGCGCAGAGGCGCAGAGGATAATTTTAGAGACGCTCGACCTATAATAGCTAAAACCGGCCTGCCGGGGCGAGGGCAGCGGCGTTAGCCGCGTCAGCGCCGCGCTTAGCGGTGCGCAGCCATAGGTCCCGGATGCCCAGCCCCCCAATCCAAGCGCCGCGCTTAGTGGCGCGCCTCAACACTCTTCAAATATAAAT
>CAYUUN010000057.1:0-14736 GCA_964447895.1 uncultured Bacteroides sp.
CGTTGGGCTCATAACCCAAAGGTCGTAGGTTCGAGTCCTGCCCCCGCCACTAAATTGACTGCTGACTTATTAGTCGGCAGTTTTTTATTACAAAAACTCCAACTTTTTCGCACTTTGGCCACTTTTTGAACCGTTCGGCTTTGCGCGGTTTGCATAAAATAAGTAATTTTGCAGCGCGAAATATGAGAGCACGTTTCTTTACCATATTACTACTATTCATCACAACCCTTGTGGCTACAGCGGCCGAACCGGCCGACACCACCGCCCGCAAGAAAGGGTTCTTTGCCCGCGTGCTCCAGTACTTCAGCGAGAGCAACAACCCGTCGCCGTCCGACAAATTCGATTTCAGCGTGATAGGCGGCCCGCACTACTCTTCCGACTCTAAATTCGGTATCGGAGTGATGGGCGCAGGCCTTTATCGCGCATCGCGCAACGACACATTGACACCCGTGTCGCAGGTATCTATCTATGCCGATGTCACGACGGCAGCCCACTTCAAGGTGGGAATATGCGGTACCCACATTTTTCCCGGCGACCGCAGCCGCCTCACCTACGACCTGAGTTTGTCGTCGATCAAGACGAGCTTCTGGGGCATCGGCTACGACGAGTGCCGCTACAACGACAACGAATCGAAATACAAATACCTGAACGTGCAACTGCTCACCTACTACCGCTGGAGCCTGGGCGACCATTTCTATGCCGGCCCCGTGGCAACGATAGACTTCATCAAGGGCAGCCAGTTTGAAAAGCCCTGGCTGTGGCACGGCGAAGCGGCACGCACGTTCAACTGGAGCCTGGGCGGACTCGTGGAGTATGATTCGCGCGACCACCTCACCAATCCCTATCGCGGCACGTTCGTGCGCATCCAGCAGCAGTTCTACCCCCGCTTTCTCGGCAACAAATACGCATTCTCAGCCACCACGGTTCATGCCTCGCAGTACATTCCCGCATGGCGCGGAGGCACTTTCGCCGTGGCCGTCGACGGCAATTTCACCTACGGCAACACGCCCTGGGGTCTTCTCAGCACCTTCGGCGGCCGCAACACCATGCGCGGCTACTTCGAGGGCCGCTACCGCAACAAGTCGGCCATCACGGCCTGCGTGGAGCTGCGCCAGCACGTGTGGCGCCGCAACGGCGTCGTGGTGTGGGGCGGCGCCGGCACCGTGTTCGACAAATTCAAGGAAATCAATTCACGCACCATCCTGCCCAACTACGGCGTGGGCTACCGCTGGGAATTCAAGCAGCGCGTGAACGTGCGTCTCGACCTCGGTTTCGGCCGCGGTGTATCAGGTTTTATTTTCAGCATCAATGAAGCTTTTTAAAAACATATCTCCGGCAGCCGTGCTCATGTGGGTATATCCCCTGCTGCTGCTGGTGCCCAACGTGGCCCTGAGCGTGACCGAGCAATATTCCGTGGTGGCCCGTATAGCCAATATCCTTCTTCCGCTGGGTGTGTACCTGCTCATCACATCGTCGTCGCCGAAAGTGGGTCGCACGGTGCTGTGGTGCCTGCCCCTAAGCATCTATGCCGCTTTCCAGATAGTGCTGCTGTACCTCTACGGCGAATCCATCATAGCCATCGACATGTTCCTGAACGTGGTCACCACCAACGTGGGCGAAGCCACCGAATTGCTTGCCAATCTCACCCCCGCCATCGTAGCCGTGATCGTGATATACCTTCCGCCTATAGCCTGGGGTATCGTTCAGATGGTGCGACACCAGACGAGCACAGCCATCGTGCGCGACAAGACGCGCAACATTGCCTGCGTGCTCACGCTCGCGGGCGCCGCAACCGTGGGCGCGGCCTATTTTACCACGCCCGGCTACGCCGCGGGCCGCCAGCTCTTCCCCGTCAACGTGATTTGCAACACCGTGCAGGCCGGAGTGCGCACCGTGAAGACAAAGCACTACAAGGAATCGTCGCGCGACTATGCCTTCGACGCCCGCAGCCTGCGGCCCGACTCGCTGCGCGAAGTGTACGTGCTCGTGATCGGAGAAACATGCCGCGCCGACAACTGGCAGCTTGTTGGCTACGACCGCGCCACCAATCCCCGGCTGTCGAAGCGCGACGGACTCATCGTGTTCCCGCGGGTTATGAGCGAGAGCAACACCACCCACAAGAGTGTGCCCCTGATGCTTTCGCCCCTGACATCCGAGACATTCGGCGACTCCATCTATTTCGTAAAAAGCATTTTCGAGGCCTTCAAGGAAGCGGGATATTCCACCGCTTTCTTCTCCAACCAGCAGCGAAACGGTTCGTTCATAGACTTTTTCGGCGAACAGGCCGACAGCTGCGTATTCATAGCCGATGACCCCGAGGCCACCCGCAGCGACGACGCCCTGGCCGGAATGCTCGGCCGTTTCGTGACGGGAAGCGATGCCAGCAAACTGTTTGTTGTGCTCCACAGCTATGGCTCGCACTTCAACTATGCCGACCGGTATTCCGACGAATACCGCGTGTTCACACCCGACGACAACGACGAAGCCGAACCATCCAACAGGCAGTCGCTTATAAACGCCTACGACAACACAATGGTGATGACCGACGCCTTTGTCGACGATGTGATTTCCGCGCTCGACAGCCTGCCGGACGATGTGCATTCGGCCATGCTGTTCGTGCCCGACCATGGTGAAGACATCTTCGACGATGCCCGCCACCGGTTCCTGCATGCATCGCCCACCCCCACCTACTGGCAGCTGCACGTGCCGCTGGTGATGTGGATGTCGCCGTCGTTCGCCGCCGCCTTCCCCGGCAAGGTCGAGGCCGCGCGCTCGAATGCGTCTAAAAACGTAGCCTCGAGCCGTTCGGTGTTCGACACCCTGCTGTCTATGGCCGGCGTGACCACCAACCACAATCGCCCGCAGCGCGCCCTCACCGACAGCGCGTTCACAGAAGAGCCCCGCGAGTACCTCAACGACTACAACGAAGGTGTGCCTCTCGAAGCCGCCGGACTCCACGATCCCGACTACGAAATGATGCGCAAACATGGAATAACGCATTAAGCGCCTACATGATAGAAATTTACGAAAAATTACACTCGTAAATGACTAAAGTTTTCCAAAATATTTTGCACACTACTGAAATTCAGCTACTTAAGTTTTAGGAGACATTAAAAAGTTTTCCAAAACGAAAATTGTTGCAAAGTTTTAACATTATTGTTTTGTCCATTTCTCTTTTTGTATCTACCTTTGCGGTGCAATAACCGCCGGGGAGAACCCGCGGCTCTACATATACCCAAAAACACCCGATGATACAGACAGTAGTAAAACGCGACGGACGCGTTGTTGGCTTCAACGAAGAGAAAATCAAGGCGGCCATCCGCAAAGCAATGCTCACAACCGAGATGGGCGAAGACGAAGCGCTCATCTGCAAGATATGCGACCGTATCACCTTCAACGGCACCGAACGCATGACCGTGGAGGAAATACAGGACATGGTCGAACTCGAACTCATGAACAGCCCCCGCAAGGAGGTGGCAAAGCGCTATATAGCCTACCGCGACCAGCGCAGCATAGCACGCCGCGCCAAGACACGCGACATGTTTCATGAAATAATCGAGGCCAAGAACACCGACATCACCCGCGAGAATGCGAACATGAACACCGACTCGCCCGCGGGCATGATGATGAAATTTGCCAGCGAGACCACCAAGCCCTTCGTCGACGACTATCTGCTCAGCTCCGAGGCGCGCGACGCCGTGCGTTCCGGCTATATCCACATCCACGACAAAGACTACTACCCCACGAAGAGCCTCACCTGCGTGCAGCACCCGCTGGACCGCATCCTCGAATACGGTTTCATAGCCGGCCACGGCGAGAGCCGCCCCGCCAAGCGCATCGAGACGGCCACCATCCTGGCCTGCGTGTCGCTGGAAATAGCCCAGAACGAGATGCACGGCGGCCAAGCCATCCCGGCATTCGACTTCTACCTGGCCCCCTTCGTGCGCAGCACATTCATCGAGGAAGTGAAATATGTGGAGCAGATGCAGGGTGTGGACCTCAGCCATCTCTATAATAAGGAATTCGACGACTATATCACCACCGACCTCGACGGCCTCACCGGCGAGGAGCGGATGCTGCGCCACGCCGTGAACCGCACCGTGAGCCGCGTGCATCAGGCCATGGAGGCGTTCATCCACAACATGAACACCATCCACTCGCGCGGCGGCAACCAGGTGGTGTTCTCTTCCATCAACTACGGCACGGACACCAGCGCCGAAGGCCGCTGCATCATCCGCGAGCTCCTGAACAGCACCTACGAGGGTGTGGGCAACGGCGCCACCGCGATTTTCCCCATCCAGATTTGGAAAAAGAAGCGCGGCGTGAGCTACCTGCCCACCGACCGCAACTACGATCTCTACCAGCTCGCCTGCAAGGTGACCGCACGCCGCTTCTTCCCCAACTTCGTGAATCTCGACGCCACCTTCAACGTGCACGAGAAGTGGGACGCCAACGACCCGCTGCGCTACCGCTACGAGATTGCCACCATGGGATGCCGCACACGCGTGTTTGAAGACCGCTACGGCGAAAAAACCTCCATAGGCCGCGGCAACCTCAGTTTCACCACCGTCAACATCGTGCGCATCGCCATCGAGTGCATGAACATACGCGACAAGCAGGAGCGCATCGACACATTCTTCCGCCGTCTCGACAGCGTGCTCGAGACAGCGGCCCGCCAACTCAACGACCGCTTCAATTTCCAGAAGACAGCCCTGGCGAAGCAGTTCCCGCTCGTGATGAGCAAGCTGTGGAACGGCGCAGAAGTTCTCGGCCCCGAAGACCGCGTAGAGAGCGTGATCAACCACGGCACGCTGGGTATAGGCTTCATAGGCCTGGCCGAGTGCCTCGTTGCCCTTATAGGCGTGCACCACGGCGAAAGCGAGGAAGCACAGGCTCTGGGCCTGCGCATAGTGAGCCACATGCGCTCGCGCGCCAATGAATTCTCTGAGAAGTACGAGCACAACTATTCCGTGCTCGCCACTCCCGCCGAGGGTCTTGCCGGCAAATTCACAGCCAAGGACCGCAAGTCGTTCGGCATCCTGCCCGGCATCACCGACAAGATCTACTACACCAACTCCAACCACGTGCCCGTCTACTACCACTGCTCGCCCCGCCACAAGGCAGAAGTGGAGGCTCCCTACCACGAGCTCACCCGCGGCGGCCACATCTTCTATGTGGAAATCGACGGCGACGCCACCCACAACCCCGAGGCAATCTCGGACATCGTGGACCTGATGGACAGCCACAACATAGGCTATTGCTCCGTGAACCACAACCGCAACCGCTGCATGCACTGCGGCTACGAAGACGCCTCGGCCAACCTCGACAAATGCCCCAAATGCGGCAGCACGGCCATCGACAAGCTGCAGCGCATCACGGGCTACCTCGTGGGCACCACCGACCGCTGGAACACCGCCAAGCTCGCCGAGCTCAACGACCGCGTGGTGCACAAATGAACCTGCGCGTAGTCGACATAGTCGAAGGCACCAGCGTGGACGGCGCAGGCTTGCGCACAGCCATCTATATGGCGGGCTGTGCCCACGCCTGCCCCGGATGCCACAACCCCCACACGTGGCCCTTCGACAGCGGCCGCGACATGACGCCCGGCCAGGTGCTCGAAATAGTGGAGCGCAACGGTTTCAACGTCACGTTCAGCGGCGGCGACCCCATCTACCAGGCCGAAGCCCTCGTGCAGCTCGCGCGCGAGCTGCACGCCCGGGGCTACAACCTGTGGTGCTACACCGGTTTCACATTCGAGCAACTGCTGGAGATGCCGCAGGCCATGGCCCTGCTGAGATACATCGACATTCTCGTGGACGGCCCGTTTGACGAGATGCTGCGCGACACCGACCTGCGCTTCCGCGGCTCGACGAACCAGCGCATCATCGACGTGCAGCCATCGCTTGACGCCGGAACGCCGGTTGTCGCCACCCGCTACACCGAAAAAACTTTTTCCTGACAAAACTCAAAAAAACGAGGTGCAATCATTGCGGGATTAAAAAAATGCAGTAACTTTGCACCAAATTTTTCAAAATTCAGGATGAAAGAAGTGACCTACGAGGGACACACCTTCGTGCCCTACATCTACAGAGATGCCATCGACGCCCGTATCAAAGAGCTGGGCAAACAAATAGTGTGCGACTACGCCGGAAAATCGCCCTTGTTCATCTGTGTGTTGAACGGGGCGTTTCCTTTTGCCAGCGACCTGTTCCGGGCATCGGAAGGAATCGACGCGCAGATCACCTTCATACGCCTCAAAAGCTATGCCGGCATGGGCTCCACCGGCAGCATCAAGGAGGTGATAGGCCTGCAGGAAGACGTCAAAGGGCGCGACGTGATCGTGGTGGAAGACATCGTCGACACCGGCCACACCATTGCCCACCTGCTGCGCGGCCTCAAGGAGAAAGGCGCTGCCGACATCAAGGTGGCCACCCTTCTCTTCAAGCCCGAAGCCCTGGAGGAGGCCGATGTCAATCCCGACTATGTGGGCTTCAGCATTCCCAAGAAATTCATCATAGGTTTCGGCCTCGACCTGAACGAGCGGGCGCGCGACCTCAACGACATATACGTCCTTAAAGATCAAATCTGAGCGATGTTAAACCTTGTAATCTTCGGTGCCCCCGGCAGCGGCAAGGGCACACAGAGCGAGCGCCTTATTTCGGAATACGGCCTCCATCATATTTCTACCGGAGAGGTTCTGCGCGACCACATCGCGCGCGGCACCGAGCTCGGCCGCATAGCCGACAGCTATATTTCAAAGGGTCAGCTGATTCCGGACGACCTCATGGTGCGCGTCCTTGCCTCCGTGCTCGACGAGAATCCCGAAAAAACCGCGCGCGGCGTGATTTTCGACGGTTTTCCCCGCACAATTCCTCAGGCCGAAGCTCTTAAGAAGATGCTTGAAGAAAGAGGAACGAGCCTCGACGCCGTAGTGGGCCTCGAAGTGCCGGAAGAGGAGCTCGTGGAGCGGATGATCAAGCGCGGCAAGGACACCGGCCGTGCCGACGACAACCTCGAGACCATAAAAAACCGCCTCGACGTATATCACAAGCAGACACAGCCCCTGCGCGAGCATTATATCAATCAGGGCAGCTATCACGCCATCGACGGCAGCGGCGACACCGAGCGCATTTTTGCCGACATCAAAAACAAGCTCGACAATTTAAAAAAGTGATTGTCAACGAATAACCCATTAATTCCATAGAGGCATGCCGCGAAGGCATGCCCTTTTTCTGAACATGAAAAAACTTACCTTAATTCTGGGCTGCACAGCTGCGATGTGCGCCATGAACGCATCCGCGCGGCTGCCGCTGAAAGTCTACTCCGGCAAGTCCGACACAGTCTACAATTCCGAGCACACCATAGTGGCGGTGACCGCACCCGGCGCCACGGCAACGGTAGCCGGCGAAAACGTAGAGGTTTATCCCCGCACCGGCAGTTTCGGTGCCACAGTTCAACTCAAACCCGGGATTAACAAAATCGACATCACTGCCCGCAAAGGCAACGAAAAGGCAAAGGAAACGCTCAAGGTTTTCCTGGCCGAGAAAAAAGCCGCAAAGAAAGCCGTAGCCACTGAAGCCGCCGACAATTCCAAGACATTCCCCCAGCCCGTGATTGTGGCCACCGACTCCGGCGCCTATCTCCAGTACGGACCAGCCGGCGACCGCCTGGGTGGCTCCAAGATGTGTTTCCTCGACTCCGCCATCACGCTGCGTGCCGTGGGCGAATGCGGCGACCTGTATCGTGTGCAGCTGAGCGCCAACCGCTACGCTTTCCTGCCCAAAGAATACGCCCATCCCGCCGACAACCCCTCGCCTGCCCTGAACGTCACAGGCTCGTGGAGCATCACCCGCGGAGAAAAATACGACAGAGTGAACATTGCGCTGCCGGCCCGCCTGCCCTACGACTACTGGACCGAAGACGGCGACCCCTCCACCCTGTGCGTGGAAATCTACGGCGCATGCGACAACAGCAACTGGATCACCCAGCGCGCGCTCGACCTTGGAATTATCGACCGCGTGGACTTCCGCCAGATAGAGAGCGACGTCTACCGCGTGCTCATTCACCTGAAAAGCAGCTACGTGTGGGGATTCACCGTGGGCTACGAAGGCACGGCCATGCGCATCGACGTGCGCCATGCCCCGCAGTGCGACGGCCTGCGCGGCCTGCATGTGGGCATCGACGCCGGCCACGGCGGCAAATACCCCGGTGCAAAATCGCCCTCCGGCCTGGTTGAGAAAGAGCTGAACCTCGACATCGTGCTCAAGCTGCGCGACATGCTGCAGGAAGCCGGCGCCACCGTCACCCTCACCCGCAGCGGCGACACCGGTCCGTCCATGACCGAGCGCAAGCGCATCCTTCGCGACGCAGGCGTAGACATCAGCGTGAGCGTGCACAACAACGCCGGCGGCAGTCCACTCTCCGCCCCCGGCACAGCCGCCCTCTACAAGCACAGCTTCGACCGCGCCTTCGCGCTGGCCGTGGCTCGCCGGCTGGTAGAGCTGGACGTGAATCTCTTCGGCCTCGTGGGCAACTTCAACTTCTCCCTGAACGGTCCCACCGACTACCCCAACATGCTCGTCGAAGGCCTCTTCATGAGTTCACTGGAAGAAGAAAACCTCCTTGCCGACCCTGAATTCCGCACCCGCATGGCCCGCGCCATCTTCCTGGGCATCGAAGACTACATGCATCAGGCACTCGGAAAATAACGCCACACCCCCCCCACACTAAAGCCGGCGAGCCCCTGTTGCCCGCCGGCTTTAGAATTAATAATATGTTACAAAATGAGCATATTTAATGTTAAGATTGTAAGAAATTCAAATAAAATAATTAATTTTGCAGCTCAAAATTTCAAATAAACCAATCAATATGAAACGACTGTTACTCACGGGGCTGCTTTCGGCAGCTATTCTGGGCGTTTCTGCCGCTACTCCGCTTTCACAGTTTGAAAAGCAGAGCGCCGCGGCCACTCTCAAGCCCACCATCGTCAAGAACAGCGCAAAGGCGTCGGAGGTGCGATACCTCGCGCCGGGCGTGAGCATCTCCACCACGAACGGAATGAAGCGCCTGCACGCCCTCAAATCACCTGCTACCATCAAAAAGCCCTCGCGCGTGGTGGCCAAGGCACCCCTGCCCGACGGAATGGTGTTCTTCGAAAGTTTCGAGGACTGGCCCACCGACGATCTTTACTGGATTCCCGACGGCTGGGAACTCGACCACCGCGGCCAGTGCGAGCCCCAGGATTCCTGGACACCCTGCGGCATAATGCCCATGATGCCCCTCCCGGCCGATGGCGATTGCATGTTCGGCATCAATTACTCTATGAATTCTCAAGACGAGTGGCTCATAACTCCCGAAATTTCTATCGGCGACAATTTTCAGCTTACTTTCTGGTGCTACCTCGAGCCTTTCTTCCTTTACAGTCTTGACAACTTCGACTGGGACTTATGGGATTTCGTGGGCGACAAGGAGGTTGCAGCCACCCTTCAGATATGGGCTCAGCCCGCGGGCGAAGACTGGACTCTGGTACACGACTTTGCCGATGACTATCGCGACATGACGGGCGACGAGCTGTTCGACGCCGCCCCCACGGGTCTTGAAAAGAAGAGCATCAGTCTGGCCGGATTTGCCGGCAAAGACATCAAGATAGCCTTCCGCCTCGTGGGATGCGACGGCAACACCATGTTCCTCGACGCCGTGGGCGTGGGCTATCCCTCGCTCGACGACGTGAGCTACATGGAGCCGCTCGAAACCCTCTATTTCGGTTTCGAGCCCACTTGGGAACTCAGCTACATGATGGCCGACATCGCCCAGTACGGCGTCTATACCCCCATCACCTGGACCAACCTTTCCTACAACGAGGGAGCCACCTACAGCTGGACCTATACCGACCCCGAGACATTCGACACTGTGACGGCCGGCGGCGAGGACGTGCAGGATGAACTCACGCTGTCCTACGCCCCCGACTACTCCTCCGAGACCTCCCTGCGCAACAATCTCTGCTATCCTCCCGTGCTCACTGCCAGCGCACCGAACGCCATGAGCACGGAGTACAGCGTGCCCTACCCCTATTTCCAGGCAGGTGGCACCTGTGAATTCGTTTTCAACGACCAGAGCACCTTCAAGGGTTGCTACCTGCCTTTCGGCATCAACACCTCCGGCCTGGCCGCCGTCTCCGTGGCCGACGACGAGATAGGCGACCCGTCCATACCCGTGTTCGGCTACAGCAGCAATGTCGACCGCTACTGGCTCGACTACTCGCTGAACGGCGCCGAGGCCGAGAGCACCGACTATTCTCACCTGCTGGCCATAGCCAACCTGTTCTGCCCCTCGGAATACGCAGTTGTGGTGAACGGCATGACCCTTGCCGCCTACGGCCAGGTGGACGACGACGCAGAGTTCACCGCCACGATTCTTGCCCTCAATTCCGACTGGGAGCGCGACCTCTCCACCATGACCACCATCGCTACGGCCAAAATCTCCGGTAGCGCCCTCAGCCGGCAGTATGCCGACAGCAAGGGCTTCATGGTGCTCGACTTCACCTTCGACGAGCCCGTGGCGCTGGCTGCCACCGACGAACACCCCGCCTACTTCTTCATGATCGAAGGCTTCCGGTCCGACAAGGTCGAGTATTTCCAGCCCCTCCAGTCCCACGAACCGCTGCCTAACTATCTGTGCTGGGGCTACACCCTCTTCCAGATAGACCTTTCGGCCCAGACCGGACGACCCGCCTACTACAACATCAAGCCCATGCAGTACAAGGAGAACGGCGAATATGCCGACCTCTACGGCGCGTTTGCAATAGGCGTGAAGGCCGACTACCCGTGGCTCACCACCGACTGCGAGAAAGTGGAAATCAGCGACGAACCCGTCGAAGTGGCCCTCGGCAGCTACTACGACGGTAGCAAGCTCGCCGTAGAGGCCCCCGCCGGCCTCACCGCCACCGTAGCCGGCCGCTACAACAATTGCGTCCTCACTGTCGCCAAGACCTCCCCCGAGGTCGAGACCACGGGCAACATCACGGTCAAAGGCCCCGGCGTAGAGCTCACCATCCCCGTCAAGGCCGAAGCAGCAGGTCTGCAGGATGCAATTGCTGCCGGCAAGACCGCCATCGCAGTGTACGACCTGAACGGCCGCGCAATCAATCCCGCCGATGCCGCAGCCGGCGTATATGTCGTGAAATACGATGACGGCAGCGCTGAAAAGCACGTGATAAAGTAATCCCCTCCAGCATTCACTATCGAAGCCCTGCGCCCCGCGGCGCGGGGCTTCTTTTTGCTCTTGCACATCCGCGAAAAGTTTCGTAACTTTGCCACAAATATATCTTCTGATGAACGAAACCGCACAAAACGATATACAGCCCGCAAAGCGCAACATCAGCGCCTTGATAATCAAATGGATGTGGATAGCATTTGCCGCCGTCACGGTGCTTTCCACCATTTTCTTCATTCTTGTGTACAACGGCGTGATAGGCTATATGCCGCCCATCGAGGAGCTGAAAAACCCTCAGGATAAATTCGCCACCGTGATCTACACGGCCGACGGCAAGGAGATGGGACGCTATTTCCGAGGCACCGGCAACCGCGTGTACGCCGATTTCGACGAGATATCGCCGAACGTGATCGATGCCCTCATTGCCACCGAGGACGTGCGTTTTGAGAGCCACTCGGGCATCGACGCAAAGGCCATAAGCCGTGCCCTGTTCAAGACGGTGCTCATGGGCAACAAAAGCGCCGGCGGCGGCTCCACCATCACCCAGCAGCTGGCCAAGCAGCTCTACACGCCGCCCACATCGGGCCTGATGAGCCGCGCCATGCAGAAACCCATCGAATGGATGATCGCCATCAAGCTCGAGCGCTTCTACAGCAAGGAGGAAATCATCAAGATGTATCTGAATCAGTTCGACTTCCTCTACAACGCCGTGGGCATCAAGAGCGCGGCAAAAGTGTATTTCAATACCACGGCCGACAAGCTGAACATCGAGCAGGCAGCCCTGCTGGTGGGCATGGTTAAAAACCCGGCCTACTTCAATCCCGTGCGTCATCCCGAGCGCGCCCGCGAGCGCCGCAACGTGGTGCTGGAGCAGATGTACAAAGCCGACTTCATCAACCGCGAGCAGCTCGACTCGCTGCAGGCCCTGCCGCTTGAGCTCGACTTCCACCGCATCGACCACAAGGAAGGTATCGCGCCCTATCTGCGCGAAGAACTCCGCCGCATGCTCACGGCCCACAAACCCGTGCGTTCCGACTACGCCTCGTGGGAGGGCCAGAAGTTCACCGACGACAGCATAGCCTGGGCCACAAATCCGCTTTACGGCTGGATAGACAAGAACCCCAAGGCCGACGGCACCAAATACGACATCTACAACGACGGCCTGCGCATCTACACTACCATCGACTCCCGGATGCAGCAATATGCCGAAGAGGCCGTGAACGAGCACATGCGCAACCTGCAGGCAGCCTTCAACCGCGAGAAACGCGGCTCGAAGACAGCACCCTACACCTCCAATCCCGCCGAACTCTCGGCCGCCACGCGCGAAAAGCTGATAGCAAACGCCGTGCGGCAGAGCGAACGCAGGCGTGTGGCCAAGCTCAACGGAAAGAGCGAGGCAGAAATCACCGCCGAGTTCAACACGCCGGTGGAGATGACCGTGTTCAGCTACAACGGCCCCGTGGACACCGTGATGACGCCGCTTGATTCAATCCTGTACACCAAGAGTTTCCTGCGCACGGGATTCATGTCGATGGACGCCGGCAACGGCCACGTGAAGGCCTATGTGGGCGGTCCCGACTTCCGCTTCTTCCAGTACGACATGGTGTCGACAGGTCGCCGCCAGATAGGCTCCACCATAAAGCCCTTCCTCTACACCTACGCCATGGAGTCGGGCTTCACGCCGTGCAGCGAGCTGCTGAACGAGCAGCCCACATTCACCGACGAGAGCGGCCGCCCGTGGTCGCCCCGCAACTCGGGCCACTCGCGCATAGGCGAAAACGTAGACTTGCGCTGGGCGCTGACCAACTCCAACAACTGGATTTCGGCACGGCTGATGGCGCAGCTCAGCCCCGCCGAGCTCGTGAAGCGCATGCACTCCTATGGTATCACCAACAAGCTCCCGGCAGTGCTGTCGCTCTGTCTTGGACCTTGCGAAGTGTCGGTGAAAGAGATGGTGACTGCCTACAGCGCCTTCGCCAACAACGGTATGCGCACCGACCCCATGTTCGTGACCGCCATTGCCGACAACAACGGAAACATAATCAGCGACTTCTCGCCCGTGCAGACCGAAGTGATCACCGACAAAGGCTACTGGCGCATACTTTCGATACTGCTCAACGTGGTGGACGGCGGCACGGGCAACCGCGTGCGCCGCGCGCCCTACAACATCACCGCCCAGATGGGCGGCAAGACCGGCACCACCAACTACAACGCCGACGGCTGGTTCATGGGCTTCACACCGGAGCTCGTGAGCGGTGTGTGGGTGGGCGGTGAAGAGCGCTACATCCACTTCAACTCCATGGCCGAAGGCCAGGGCGCAAGCATGGCGCTCCCCATCTACGGCCGCTATATGAGCAAGGTGTACGGCGACTCCTCCCTGCCCTACAAGCAGGACAAGCGATTCAACTTCCCCGCCACGGCCGACCTGTGTGGCGGCGAACTTTACGGCGACTTCGAGCCCGAGGAGGCCGAAGAAGCCATCGAAGGCATGTTTGACTGACGTATTTCCGCCGTCTCGCCCCGCCATATCGCGCCGCAGGCTTTATTTTTTGAGGCCTGCGGCGCCTTTTTTTAATTTATTTTTGCTATTTTTGCACAAAATATGTACATGCGGGAGCGCATGTGCGATATCAGCCAATGAAACAACACAATAAACTTTAACCCTTTATATTATGGAAATATCCCATATCGAACACATCGGCATTGCCGTTCCCTCGCTTGACGAGGCAATCCCCTTCTACGAGAAGATGCTGGGCCTCAAGTGCTTCGCCATTGAAGAAGTAGCCGATCAGAAAGTGCGCACCGCCTTCTTCAAGGTAGGTCAGACCAAAATCGAGCTGCTCGAAGGCACTTCCGAAGACAGCGCTATCTCCAAGTTCATCGCCAACAACGGCGGCCGTGGCGGCATCCAGCACATGGCATTTGCCGTGGCCGACGGCGTGGCCAACGCCCTGGGCGAACTCGAAGAAAAGGGCTGCCGCCTCATCGACAAGGCTCCCCGCAAGGGCGCCGAAGGCCTGAACATCGCATTCCTTCACCCCAAGAGCACCGTGGGCACCCTCATCGAGCTCTGTGAAGACCCCAACAAGTAAACCCGCAATCACAACAACTAATACAAAATATCATAATGAGCAGCCAACTTGAAAAAGTACAAGAGCTCATAGAGCTCCGCGCCCAAGCTCGCCTCGGCGGCGGCGAAAAGGCCATCGAAAAGCAGCACGAGCGCGGCAAATACACCGCTCGCGAGCGCATCGCACAGTTGCTGGACGAAGGCTCGTTTGAGGAGCTCGACATGTTTGTGCGCCACCGTTGCACAAACTTCGGCCAGGATAAGAAATCGTTTTTGGGCGACGGCGTTGTCACCGGCTACGGCACAATCGACGGTCGCCTTGTCTATGTTTTCGCCCAGGACTTCACCGTGTTCGGTGGTTCGCTGAGCGAGACCATGGCCCTGAAGATCTGCAAGATCATGGACATGGCCATGAAGATGGGTGCTCCCGTCATCGGCCTTAACGACTCGGGCGG
>CAYUUN010000058.1:0-14630 GCA_964447895.1 uncultured Bacteroides sp.
CTAACTTCGGCACCCCGCTACGCGGAGTCTGCGCGCGCGGCTCTGCCGCGCTTGCTGATCCCCCAGCTATTATGGTTCGGGCCTATCTGGGGGGGGACGTTTGAAAAACGTCCTTCCACGGCTTCTTGGACGTTTGAAAAACGTCCTTCCACGGCTTCGCGCGCGCCCATCGCCGGCATTTTTTTGGCCTTTTGTATCTTGTCGCAGACGAGGGGGGTTATTTGAAGGAGAGGGTGCCGCCGGCGGGGGTGATGTCGAGGGTGACGGTGGCCGACTGGACCACGGGGACGTTGTGGTCGACGTGGCCGATGGGGGCGTTGAACGCTACGGGGTAGGCGTAGGGGGCCACCATGTCGGCAATCATCTGTTCGACGGTGTCGTAGTTGTCGTTGGGGCGGTAGCCCGTGAACTGGCCCACGACAAGGCCGCCCAGGCGCGGGAGCACGCCGCTGAGGCGCATCTGGTAGAGGATGCGCTCGATTTTGTAGATGGGTTCCTCGAGGTCTTCGATGAAGAGGATGGTGCCCGGCTGCACCACGTCGTAGGGCGTGCCTATGAGTTCGGCTATCACGGCCAGGTTGCCGCCAAGGAGGCGCCCCGTGACGCGCCCGGCGCGGTTAAGGGAGTCGGCGGGCAGCTCGTAGACGGGCATCTCGCCGCGCAGGAGGGCCAGCATGGTGGCGTTGTCCGGTTCGTCGGGCCCCAGCACCAGGTGCTTGCACATGTTGCCGTGGATGCTGGCGATGTTGCGCGAGGCCAGCAGCGCGTGGAGCGCCGAGATGTCCGAGAACCCGATGAGCCATTTGGGGTCGCGCTCCAGGGGCAGCTGCGAGAGGCTGTCGAGCAGATGCACCGCGCCGTAGCCGCCGCGGGAGCAGAGGATGGCGCGCACGGTGGTGTCCATGAGCGCCTCGCGCAGGTCGGCGAGGCGGCCCGAGTCGGAGGCGGCGTAGGAGCCGCAGCGGCCCATGGCGTGGGGCTTGATTTCGACATCGTAGCCCACGGCGCGGAGCGTGTCGGCAGCGTCGAGCACGAGCGCCGAGTCGATGGCGCCGGCGGGGGAAACTATGGCTATGCGGTCGCCGGGCTTGAGAGGCCGCGGCATGGCCACCTTGTCGTCGTTGGTCATAGCGCAGATGGTTGAGAGTGAGGCGGCTGCGAGGGCTGCCGCGATGATGAGCTTTTTCATTTATCGGATGTGTGGGAGGAATTTTTCATAGAAATGCCACAGGGCTACGGCCGAGCTTACGGCCACGTTGAGCGAGTGCTTGGTGCCCAGCTGGGGAATCTCGAGGCACACGTCGCAGGCGTCGACCACGGCGGGGTCCACGCCGTCCACCTCGTTGCCGGCCACGATGGCGTAGCTGCGCGAGGTGTCGACCGGAAACTGCTGGAGCTCCACGCTGTCTATCACCTGCTCGAGGCTGCACAGCACGAAGCCGCGGCGGCGCAGCCCCTCGAGGGCCTCGAGCGTGGTGGCCGCGTGGTGCCACTCCACGGAGTCTTCGGCGCCCAGCGCCGTCTTGTGCACCTCCGGGCCCGGCTCCACGGCCGAGATGCCGCAGAGCCACACCTCGCAGGCGGCGAAGCCGTCGCAGGTGCGCAGCAGCGAGCCTATGTTGTTGAGCGAGCGCACGTTGTCGACCACCAGCGCCACCGGCATCTTGCGTGCGGCGCGGAAGGTGGCGATGTCGGGCCGCGCCATGTCGAGGATGGTCTTCTTCTTCATAGCACGGCCGATACCTGTTTGAACTCGTAGCTGCGCACGGTGCCGTCCGGCAGGCGCAGGCGCAGGTGGCCCGAGGGGAGCACGCCGGCGATTTCGGCCCGGAACACCTCGCCGGTGGCCGTGTCGCGGTAGCTGTGGAAGCCCTCGCGGCGCCAGAGGCGCCGCATGTAGGCGTCGAGCAGCGCGTCGAAGTCGGGCTCGTCGTCGTAGATGGCGGCCTGTTCCTCGATTTCGGCGGCGAGGCTGCGCAGCAGCGGCTCCAGCTCGAAGCCGTGGCCGGCAATCATGGCCAGCGACACCGGGTTCGGGGGGTCGCTCGTGAAGACGGTCTGATTCACGTTCAGCCCCACGCCGGCCACCAGGTGCTCAATCTTCGCGCCGCCTATGGAGCACTCGATGAGGATGCCGGCGAGCTTGCGGTCGGCCACGTAAATATCGTTGGGCCACTTCACGGTCACGCCGCTGCCGGGGCCCAGGCAGCGCTCGGCCACGGTGGCCACGGACAGGGCTATGAGCATCGACAGCTCGAACTGCCGCGCCGGGGGCGTGGCCGCAGGTCGCAGCAGCTGCGAGAAGGTGAGGTTCTCGCCCGGGGCTGCCTCCCAGGAGTTGCCGCGGCAGCCGCGTCCGGCCGTCTGCTCGCGGGCGGCTATCACGTAGCCGGCAGGCAGGCCCGCGGCGCGCTGTTTCATCAGCGTGTTGGTGGAGGGGCAGCTGTCCACCCATTCTATCTGCGGGCTGTTCATAGCTGCTGTATCGTGATGGTGCGTGAATAGTCGGGCTGCAGCCCGATGGCCACGTTCAGGCGGTGGAGCGGCAGCAGCTCCTCGGCGCGGTCGGGCCACTCGATGAGGCACACGTCGCCGCTGTCGAGATAGTCCTCGAAGCCTATGTCGAGGGCTTCCCCGGCGCTTTCGAGGCGGTAGAGGTCGAAGTGGTAGACGGTGCGGCCGCGGCTGTCGCGGCCGTAGTCGTTGGCTATGGCGAAGCTGGGCGAGTTGGCCGTGTCGCTTCCGTCGGCTCCCAGGTGCTCCACCAGGCGGCGAATGAGGGTGGTCTTGCCAGCTCCCATCTCGCCGTCGAAGGTCACGACGGTGGCGCCGGCGGCCTCCATGGCCTCGGCCACAGCGGCGGCGGCCGCGTCGAGGTCGCCGAGCCCGTGTACAGTAATCATCCGGTTCATTTCGGGTTCATCGTAATCAGTGGCACCAGCATTTCCTCCATAGACACGCCTCCGTGCTGGAAGGTGCCGGTGTAGTATTGCACATAGTAGTTGTAGTTGTTCGGGTAGGCCAGGAAGTCGCGCCCCATGGCGAAGATATAGGCCGTGGAGAGATTGGGCGCCGGCAGGGCCGCGCGCTTGGGGTCGCGGATTTCGTAGACGCGGCGCGAGTCGTAGTCGAGGTTCTTGCCCAGCTTGTAGCGCAGGTTGGTGTTGGTGTTGCGGTCGCCCACGACCTTGACGGGTGTCTCCACGCGGATGGTGCCGTGGTCGGTGGTGAGCACCACGCGGTGGCCGCGCGCGGCTATGCGGCGGAAGAGGTCGAGCACCGGCGAGTGGCGAAACCACGACTGGGTGATGCTGCGGTAGGCCGCGTCGCTCTTGGCCAGCTCGCGTATCATCTTCGACTCCGTGCGGGCGTGGGACAGCATGTCGATGAAGTTCACCACTATCACGTTCAGGTCGTTGGCCTCCAGCTGAGAGAAGTCGCGCAGCAGCTTTTCGGCGCCGGCGGAGTCGTTGATCTTGTGGTAGGAAAACTTCACGGGGCGGCGGTAGCGCTCGAAGAGGGTGGTGAGCAGCGGCGACTCGTTCAGGTTCTTGCCCTCCTCGGAGTCTTCGTCGACCCACAGCTGCGGAAACATCCTGGCTATCTGCAGCGGCATCAGGCCGGAGAAGATGGCGTTGCGGGCATATTGCGTGGCCGTGGGGAGAATCGACGTGTAGAGCTGCTCGTCGAAGTTGAAAAGCTCCGTGAGCAGCGGCTTCACCGACAGCCACTGGTCGAGGCGGAAATTGTCGATGAGCACCATGAACACCTTGCCGTCGCCGTCGCCGAGCATGGGCATCACGCGGCGCGCCATGAGCTCCGGGCTCATGAGCGGGCGCCCGGGGGCATCGGCGTCGGCGGCCCAGTCTTCGTAGCGGCGCTTAATCCACTTGCCGAACTCCTGGTTGGCCTCGCGGCGCTGCAGGTCGAGCATCTCGTCCATGCCGGTGGTGGCCGCCGAGGCTATCTGCATGTCCCAGAACACGAGGCGGCGGTAGAGCTCATACCAGTCGTCGATGGTGTCGGCGCGCGCGATGCTGTCGCTCAGGGCGGCAAACTCGCGGCGGTAGTCGACCGACGTCTGCTCGCTCACGAGGCGGCCCGAGTCGAGCTGCTTCTTGATGGCCAGTAGTATCTGATTGGGATTCACGGGCTTGATGAGATAGTCGGCAATCTTGCTGCCCAGGGCCTGGTCCATGATGTTTTCCTCCTCGCTCTTGGTGATCATGATCACGGGGATGTGGGGCATGCGCTGCTTTATGGCGCTGAGGGTCTCCAGGCCCGTGAGGCCGGGCATGTTCTCGTCCAGGATTATCAGGTCGAAGTGCTGCTCGGTGGCCATCTCGAGAGCGTCGGCGCCGCTGCAGGCGGTGGACACCTCGTAGCCGCGGCTGCGCAGGAACATCAGGTGGGGTTTCAGCAGGTCGATCTCGTCGTCGGCCCAGAGTATGTGGTAGTTGTTTGGCATAGTCTTCAATCAAATAGCGGGTCGTCTCCCTCGCTGCCGCCGTCGTCGTGATGCACGGGAGCCGGAGCGGGTACAGGCGCGGGTGCCGGACGGGCCGGCGGGGTGGGAGTAGCCGGCGCCGGTTGCGGCGCGGGGGCCGGCAGGGGTGCCTCGTGGGGATGGTCGTCGGCCTCGTAGCTGTCGTCGTCCATGGAGGGCGCGGCCGGGACAGGCTCGGCGGCCGGGGAGTCCGGCGCCTCCGGGGCGGTCTCGGCGGCAGCCTCGGCCTCCGGCAGCGTCTCTATCTGCTCGGGCTGCAGCAGGCCGGCCTGGGCGTCGACGTAGTTCTGCTCGTCGAGGTAGCGGAAATAGTCGTCGAAGCTGCGGCCCGTGCGCAGCAGGGTGTCGAAATTGGCCGCCGAGATGGCCACGGGGCGCACGCCGGCGGGCAGCCGGAAGTCCGGCGAGGCCGCCATCACGCGGCGGTAGTGGTTGAGCTCGTCCATGTTGCTGAAGCCGCGGATCACAATCATGCCCAGGCGCCCGAAATTCATGGGCTCGAGGTCGTAGTCGCGCACCACGAAGGAGCGGAAGTTGTGGCGGGCTATCTCGTAGAGCAGGCTGTTGGACGAAACGGAGTCGGTGGGGAAGAGCATCACAAGCAGCTGCTCCTGCTGCGGGTCGAGGTCGAGCTCCAGGGCCTGGTCGGAGGCCGTGGCGGTGCTGTCGGCCGTGAGACGCACATCCCATATCATGCCGCGCAGGTTGGTGGCACCGGCGTTGAGCTGCCGCCCCTGGGCCATGCCCTTGAGCCAGGCCGAGGCAATGGGGGTGATGTCGGTGTCGGGGTAGCGGTTGAGCATGTCGCGCAGCGTGGAGTTGAACTCGTCCGGGCGGTTTTCGGTCACGAGCGTGAGGGCCTCCAGGAACATGAACTTGGGCATCACGGGGCTGAGCGGGTAGCGCTCCTGCATCTCGGTGTAGGCGCTGTGCACGGCGTCGTTGTCGTTGGCCATGTAGGCCTCGAGGGTGGCGTCGTAGAGCTCCTGCTGGCGGCGGTCCATGTTGCGCAGGTTGTCGAGATAGGCGGGGTCGCGCAGGGCCACGCCGTAGGTGCTCTCCGGGAAATCGTCCATCACGAGCCGGCGCCAGTGCTCGGCCTCGCTCTCGGGGCCGCGGCGGGCATACATCAGATACATGTTGTAGTAGACGTCGAGGCGGTACACGTTGTCCGGATAGTCGCGCAGCAGGCGGTCCCACTCGGCCCGCGCCGCGGGATAGTCGTCGAGCTTGTCTTTAAGAATCACGCCCATGTTGTAGAGGCCTTCCTGTATAATCTCGTGGCACACTGCCTTTTCCTCGTCGGTGGAGGGTATCTGCCGCAGGTAGTATTCGGGATTGTGGGGGTCGTTGGCGGCCTCGGCTGCGGCCTTTTCCTCGTCAGTCGCTTCCGTGGCGGTGCTGTCGGCGGCCTCGCTGTCGGCGTCTTCGTCGTCGGTGGCGCCGGCGGCGTCAAATTCGGCGTTGCTGAAACTGTTCTTGTTGCGCCGGCGCCAGTTGTCCTCGAGCTTTCTCGAGCCCCACCGCTTCTGGAACTCGGTGCGGCCGGCCTGCTTGGCCGTGGCGTTGTAGAAGTACCACGAGTTGTCGGTGTTGATGTTGAAGGCGTTCGGTGCGTTGGCGCCGGTCGAGCCATCCTGGCCTCGCGCGGCGGCGTCGGCCTCGTATTCGGCCCTGCGGGCTTCCTCGGCCTCCTTCTTCTCGCGCTCCTTGAGCTCGGCGATGATGCCTTCCACCACCTTCAGGCGAGCCTCCGGGGTCATGGCAGCCAGGCGCAGGAGCGAGTCCTGCAGCTCCACGTTCTGGGAATATACGGCCAGCTCGTCGAGCACGTCGCTGCGTCGCTTTATCTGCTCGTAGCCGGGATAGTTGCGGGGCAGATGGGGCACGGCCTCGGAGTAGCACGGCTGGGCCTTGACGTACTGCCGGCGGGCGAAATAGAGCTCGCCCAGGCGCAGCTGGCTGATGGCCTTGTCGATGCCGTTGCGGGTGCTTTTCTCGGCGGCCAGCACGTAGTTGTCGATGGCGCGGGCGGTGTCGCCGCGGCTCAGATAGAGGTTGCCTATGGCGTAGTATATCTGGTCGAGATAGGGCTTGTTGCGGTCGAGGCGCGCCATGCCCTTGAGCGCGCGCACCTCGGAGGAGATGTCGGCGCCGTCGAATACCTCGCTCTGCTTGATGCGGGCGTTGAACTTGGTGCGGTACGACGCGGAGCTCGACGAACCGGCGCGGCCGTAGGCCTCGTAGGCCTCCTTCTTGCGCCCCAGCCGCTCCAGCACCTGGCCCAGCAGGAAGCGCAGGCGCGTGCGCTGGGCGCCGGAGGCGGCGTCGATGGCCTCGCGCAGGGGCTCCACGGCCTCGTCGTAGCGGCCGGCGCGCACCAGCATGTCGGCCTTGACGAAGGCGTAGAGGCCCCGCAGGGCCGGCGTGTCGAGGCTCTCGGGCTTGATGCGGTTGAGAATCAGCTCGGCATCGTAGAGCCAGTCTTGCGCCACATAGCAGCGGGCCTGCCACAGGCGCGCCTCGGTGACGATCTGCGGCAGCCACGTGAAGTGGTGGCTGATGTAGAAGAAGGTGGACGCCGCGCCGGCGAAGTCGCCGTTGAAATACTGGCTGCGGCCCATCATCATCCACGCGTTGTGCAGGAAGGGGTTGTACTCGTCGCGCTTGAGCCAGGCCTGATAGGCGGCATCGCCGGAGCGGCCGGGTTTCTTGGCCGGGCGCTTCTTGATGCTGCGCAGCTGGATGGCTTTCTGGCCCTTCTCGATGCTGCGGTCGAAATTGCCGGAGGGCTGGGGCGCTTCCTTGTCGGTCTTGGCCTCCACGGGGTGCATCAGCACCAGGCGCGAGTAGTCGTCTTCGTAGGCCGTCTCCATGTTCTTCAGGGTCTCCTGAAAGTGGGTGTCGCCGTTGTAGTAGATGTTGTAGCGCGTGATGAAGGCGTTGTAGTTTCGGCTGGCCGCGGTGTTCTTGCGCGTGGAGCAGCCGGCGAGCAGCAGCGGCAGCCACGCGCACAGGGCCAGCAGCGGCCACCACCGCCGGCAGCCACGCACCATGCTATTTCTCGCGCCGTGTTTCATCTATAACGAATAACGCACCGCCACATCTTATATTGTAGCCGCGCACATTTCTCAGTGTAAAGGTACGGATTTTTCGCGAATATGGCAATTCTTTGCGATAAATAGGCCGGATTGATTGCGCTGTGGCGAAAAATCACTAATTTTGTGGCCGGTTTAAAACATTGTCTAACCCATATTTTAGATGCTTATGCGCAATTTTACTCTATTTGTCCTGTGCGCTGCGCTCGCCGTGCCTGCCTCGCAGGCCTCGCTGAGCCACGTCGCACGCGCGAAGAAACACATGCCTGCCGCCCTGGTGCAGAAAAAGGCTGAAACGTCGAAGAAAAAGCACGCCGCACGCGCCGCCGAGGCCGCCGCAAAGTGGTGTGCCCTCACCCAGAAGGCCTTTGGCTGGGACGGCGAGGAGTGGCAGCTCGAAGAGACCTATGCCATGACCTACGACCAGGTCGGCAACGTGCTGGAGCAGGAAGTGACCGACTACGACGGCTACATCAACCGCGAGGTGAACACCTGGAACGACAACAACCTGCTGGCCACGCGCATCTCCACCGTGGCCGAGTCGGCCGACGCCGATTTTGAGAACTACGGCAAGCTCAGCCGCAGCTACGACGACAAGGTGCCCACGTTCATCACCGTCAACGAGCAGTATCGCTGGGATGGCGACCAGTGGGAGGCCTCCAACTACTACACCCAGACCGTGACCCGCGACGCTGCCGGCAACGTCACCGCCATGGAGCGCGCCGTGTATTTCCAGGGTGTGCTCGATCCCACCTACCGCCTCACCGTGACCTACGGCGCCGACGGCAAGGCCGAGACCATCAAGGACAGCAACCTGCAGTACGACTACAGCTCCGGCGAATACGAGTGGGTGGACGCCAGCCTCGTTTCCGACATCGTGTGGGAGACCACCGACGGCCAGATTCTCGACGCCGAAGACCTCTTCGCCGGTGCAAACCGCGTGAAGTCCGCTACGGTCACCGACCTCGAGTTCGGCGACGTGTATTACTACACGGCCGAGTATGCCGCCGACGGTTCCTACACCGTGACCATGAACATGCACGACGACTACTGGGACGAAGACGCTGAAGCCGTCATGACCTACACCCCGCTGGACGCCAACGGCAGCTACAAGGTGGTGAACGTCGAGACCTATATCGCAGACGGCGAGCCTTATTATTCCACCACCGTGGTCCAGACCGGCAAGTATGATGCCTACGGCCTCATCCTGCTCGAGGAAGTGACCTACGACGGCGAGGTGGACGAGCGCACCGTGGGCACCGTGGAGTACGACACCGAGCACGGCTATCCCCTCACCTGGACCGTGCAGGTCTACGACATCGACGAAGACGAGATGATCAACGCCTTCCGCGCCGAATACAGCGACTACATCGACGCCGGCGTGGCCGACGCCCTCATCGACAGCACCGATGCCCCCGTTGAATACTTCAACCTCCAGGGCATGCGCGTAGACAACCCCGCCGCCGGCAACATCTACATCCGCCGCCAGGGCAACACCGCCACCAAGGTGCTCGTGAAGTAACGCCCCTGATACTCAGTAAATAGCAAAAGGCTTCGCCCCTGGGGCGAAGCCTTTTGTATTGTCGGCCGGGTCAATCCGGCTGCTATTTCAGGGCCTTGCCGGCAGAGAAGGCGTCGCCGGCGCGGGTGCCCAGGGCGATGTAGCCGTGGTGCACGGGATCGAAGGTGATGAGATGCATTTTCTCGACGTCGGGCTGGCCGTCGTCGGCCAGGAACTCTTCGCGGCAGTGGATGGCCACGATTTCGGCGATGATGTAGTAGCCGGTCTCGGAGGGATAGAGCTTCTCCTTGATGCGGCATTCCATGGTCATGGGGAAGCAGTCGAAGACGGGGGCGTTCACCTCGGGTGCCCTGGAGTGGGTCCAGCCGGTGCGCCCGATTTTGTCGGGATGGTTGCGGGCGCTGGCGATGCCCACGTAGTCGGCAGCCACGAGCGTGTCCACGGTGGCGAAGGCCACGGTGAACTCGGGCGTGCGGTCGAGATTGGCGGTGGTGGCGTGGGAGCCCATCGAAATCATTATCTCATGCTCGTCCCACTGGCCTGCCCACGCTGCGTTCATGGCGTTTGGAGTGCCGTCGGGGTTATACGTTCCGATGATGAGCACGGGCTGGGGAAGCATCCATGCTTTGGGCTTGAACTGTTTCATTGCTGCTTGGGGGTGGTGCCGGCGGGCGGATAGGCCACGCGGGCGTGATACATTGTTTTCAGTCGCTTGATGAATGCCTGCTTGATGGCGGGCACGTCGCGGAACGACAGCGTCGACTCGTCGTGCAGCCCGTCGGCTATCTGCGAGTCGATGATGCGGTTCACGAGCTCGGTGATGCTCTCCGTGGTGTACTCGCGCAGCGAGCGGCTGGCGGCCTCCACGGAGTCGGCCATCATGAGCACGGAGGCCTCGCGGGTGAGGGGGTTGGGTCCCACGTAGGTGAAGGGCTGCTTGTCCACGCTGCCCTCTCCGGCCCCTTCGGCGTTCTTGCAGGCCATGATGTAGAAATACTTGGCCATGCCGCGGCCGTGGTGCTGGGCTATGAAGTCGCGCACCACGGAGGGCAGCCCGGCCTTGTCGGCGAGGCGCAGGCCGTCGGTCACGTGCGACGTGATTATGCGGGCGCTCTGCTCGGGCGGCAGGGTGTCGTGGGGGTTGATGCCGTGCTGGTTTTCGGTGAAGAAGGCCGGGTTGCGCAGCTTGCCTATGTCGTGGTACATGGCGCCGGCGCGCACCAGCATGGTGTCGGCATCAATCACGCGGGCGGCGTCGGCTGCGAGATTCGACACGGCCAGGCTGTGCTGGAACGTGCCGGGACACTCGTCGCTGAGGCGGCGCAGCAAGGGGTTGCCGCTGTCGGCCAGCTCCACGAGCGTGATGCGGCTCACGAAGCCGAAAGCCCTCTCGGCGGCAAACATGAGCACATACGACAGTTGCACCAGGGCGGCGCTGCAGCACAGGAAGATGACCATGCGCCACGACCAGCCGTCGAACGAGCCGTTGAACATCAGCTCGATGGACGGGTAGGTGATGAGATAGACCACGGCCACGAAGCCGGAGGCGCGGAGCATCTGGGAGCGGCGGCTCACCTCGCGCAGCGAGTACACGGCGGCGCCGGAGGCCGAAATCTGAAGGAAGAAGTATTCCAGCGGAAACGACGAGAGGGCCGCGCACAGCATGGTCACGGCCATTGTGGTGACGATGGCCGTGCGGCCGTCGAAGAAGGCCAGCATCAGCGCCGCCACCACCGGCACCGGCACCAGGTAGATGCCCATGGCCACGTTGCGCTCCAGCAGGGCCGAGAGCAGGAAGAACAGCACCAGCAGGGCCATGGCGAAGAGCCACGCCCGGGGATTGTTGTCGATGGCCGGGCAGAAGAAATGATAGTAGGCCGAAAGCATGGCCACGCAGATGAGCGTGTAGAGCAGGCGGCCCAGCAGCATCAGGGTGTCGGACGACGACGTGCCGCGCAGCTGGTCGTGGATCATGGCCTCGTAGGTGCGCAGGTTGGTGAAATCCTGGGGCGTTATGAGGGTGCCTTTGTCCACGATGGTCTGGCCCTGCTGAATCACGCCGCGGTCGGCCGTGAGGGTGAGATAGTCGTATTCGTAGTGGCGGCGGCTCTCGGCCGAGTCGTATTCGATGTTGGGCCTCAGCAGGGTGGGGAGCGCCATGGCCATGTAGCGGCGCATGGTGGAGTCGGTGCAGGTGCTGTCGAGCTCCTTGTAGACATCGGCCGGCGAGGCGAAGGCCGATGTGCTCATCTCGCTGAGCACGTTCTTGTCGAGGACGCGCACGCGGGGCAGCTTGCCCGACGACACCTTGCGGCGCGTGTCGGCGTCGACTACGCCGGAGGCGTAGGCACGCCGCAGGCGCGATGCGGTGGTCTGCCGCCACTGCCCGGCGGGCAGTGCTCCGGCTATGCTGTCGACTACCTGCTGGTTTATGCGGTAGACCGGCACGAAGCGCGCGTCGAGGGTGTCGCGCATCCGGCGCAGGGTGGCCGAGTCGGGGTGCACCGGGATGTCGAAGGGCGCGATGAGCTTGGCGTAGTTCCACGGGCGCCCTTCCTCATATTTGAAGTGGGTGGTGTCGCTCTGGGGAAAGCACAGCACTATGAGCGCTACGGCCGCGAGGCCCATAACGGCTTGCCAGATGTATTTGCTGCGTTGGAGAAGGGATGTCATAAGGCGTTTATTTTATGCGCGCGGCGCTGGTGACACCTTCGACCGTGAGGATGCGCCGGCACAGGTCGGCCGCGACGGCGGCGTCGGCGATGCGCACCCACAGGTCGCCGTGGAAAACACTCTCGGCGGCCTCTATCTCGAGGCGGCGTATGTCGATGCCCATCTGGGTGGATATCATGGCCGTGAGCTGCTGCAGGATGCCGTGGCGGTCGAGGCCCTCGATGTGGATGTGCACCATGAAGCGCGTGCGCGGGTTATCCCACCGCGTGGCCACGATGCGCGGTCCGTAGGCCGATTTCAGCACGGCGGCGCGGGGACAGGTGAGGGCATGGAGTTCCACGGCGCCGTCGTCGGCGATGAAGCCCATCACGTCGTCGCCGGGAATGGGGTTGCAGCAGTCGCAGAGGCGGAAATTGGCGTTGCCGTCGGCATCGATGCGCAGGGCGTAGGTTTCCTTGGTGTTGATGCCGGGTTTCTTCTCGGGCTCGGGAGCCGGCGCGGGCGCTTCCTCCTTGTTCTTGCTTCCGAAGCCCAGGAACTTGCGCAGCAGGCCTTTCTTTTCGGTCTTGGTCTCCTGCTTGCGCAGGGTGTCGACCATGAAGTCGCCCAGCATGATTTCGTCGGCTCCCAACTGGTGGTAGAGGTCGTCGCGGTTGGCGGCGTGGTAGGTGCTCAGCAGCTTCGACATCACGGCCGGGGTGGCCTCGATGCCGTTGTCGGCCAGCCACTTGTCGAGCATCTCCCGGCCGCGGGCAATGAGCGGCTGGCGGGCCTTGCGCATGGCGGCCCTGAGGCGCGTCTTGGCGCGCGCCGTCACGAGATAGCTGTCCCATTCGGGCTGGGGCGTCTGGCTCTTGGAGGTGAGCACCTCCACCTGGTCGCCGCTGCTCAGGCGGTGGCTCAGGGGCACGAGCTTGTGGTTCACCTTGCCGGCGATGCAGTGCATGCCCAGCTCGGTGTGAAGCTCAAAGGCCATGTCGAGCACGGATGCTCCGGCGGGAAGCGTCACTACGTCGCCCGAGGGCGTGAACACCACTATCTCCGAAGCGAAGAGGTTGAGCTTGAGCGTGTCCAGGAAGTCGATGGCCGAGGGCTCGGGGTTTTCAAGAATGTCCTTGATGGTGCGGAGCCATGCGTTGAGCTCGCTCTCCTCGTCGCCCTCGCCTATCTTGTAGCGCCAGTGGGCGGCGAAGCCTTTCTCGGCTATCTCGTCCATGCGCCGCGAGCGTATCTGCACCTCCACCCAGTTGCCGTCCGGGCCCATCACGGTGAGGTGCAGGGCGCGGTAGCCGTTGGCCTTGGGGGTCACGATCCAGTCGCGCGTGCGCTCCGGGTGCACCTTGTAGAGGTCGGTGATGGCCGAGTAGATGTTCCAGCAGATGGCTTTCTCGCGTGCGGGGTCGTCGCAGTCGAAGACTATGCGCATGGCATAGAGGTCGTACACCTCCTCGAAGGGTATGTGCTTGGTCTCCATCTTGCGCCAGATGCTGTAGACGCTCTTGAGGCGATACTTGGCGTCGTACACCAGGCCCATCTCGTCGAGGCTGCGGCAGATGGGCGCGGCAAAGTCGGCGAAGGCCTGCTTGCGGTGCTCCTCGGTGTCGCGTATCTTGGCGCTGATGGCGTCGTACTCGGCCGGGTGCTCGTATTTGAAGCTCAGGTCTTCCAGCTCGGTCTTGATGGCGAAGAGGCCCAGGCGGTGGGCCAGCGGGGCGTAGATGTAGAGCGTCTCGCCGGCTATCTTGTATTGCTTGTTCGGCGGCTGTGCTCCCAGGGTGCGCATGTTGTGCAGGCGGTCGGCCATCTTGATGAGCACCACGCGGATGTCTTCGCTCATGGTGAGGAGCAGCTTGCGGAAATTCTCGGCCTGGGCCGAAGCCTTGTCGCCGAAGATGCCGCCGGAAATCTTGGTGAGGCCCTCGACTATCTGGGCCACCTTGGGGCCGAACGCGCGCTCGATGTCCTCGACGGTGTATTCGGTGTCTTCCACCACGTCGTGGAGCAGGGCGGCGCAGATGGAGGTGGAGCCCAGGCCTATCTCCTGGCTGGCGATGCGGGCCACGGCGATGGGATGGAGGATATAGGGCTCGCCCGAGCGGCGGCGCACGCCCTTGTGGGCCTCGCGCGCAAAACGGAAGGCGCGCTCAATCACTTCCACCTTCTTGCGGTGGTTGCTGCGCAGGTAGCCCTGCAGCACCTCGTCGAAGGCTTGCTGCACCATGGCGTCTTCCTGCTCGGGGGTGAGCTGGACGGGCGCCGGGCGGCCGGGGGCGGTTGTATTATCGGCATTCATAACAGTATCCCAATTTGGTACAAAAATAGTACAAATTCCCTTATAACCCAAAAAAAACGGCAACTATTCAGCTAATGACCGGCGGCCCACTCTCGCCGGGCCGGACGGCGCGGCCGGCACCGGCTGCGGGGAAAACCCGCGCGGAGTACCCCTATAGGGCTGTGCCCTAAATCATAAAGGAAAGAGAACGAGCCGCCCGCCTGATGGCAGGGCCGGAGGCCCTCCCCTTGGTTAACCGCGGGCGGGTCGCCGGGGGTAGCAGTATCAACCGATACAGCCCCGGAAGGGCTGTCCTGCCAGCCATTGAGGATGGGACACCCCCTCCGGGGCTGCCGCGTGGGTGTGGCACTACCCCGTGCGGGCCGCACGGGGTTAACAAGCGGGCGGACCTCCGGCCCGCTCCCCCCAGGCGACATCACATATTTGTTCTATAGTAGGCGCAGATAGAACTAATGCTTTGTTAAACAGTGCAGTATGGGTGATTTTCAAAGCGCCCACCCCATCATGAACACCCCGCCAGGCCGTCCCCGGATGGCC
>CAYUUN010000059.1:0-14245 GCA_964447895.1 uncultured Bacteroides sp.
TGTGGTTGAGCGAGATGAGCTCCTTGATAAGAATCTTGAACATGTCGGCGAAGCTCTGGAGCAGGCCCCAGGGACCCACGCGGTTCGGGCCGAGGCGACACTGGATGGCGGCGCAGAACTTGCGTTCGTAATATATATAGAAGAGGGCCAGCAGCGCGTAGGCCAGCAGCAGCCCCACACCTATCAGCACGCACTCCACCGTGACCGTGAGCCACGAGGGCATGAAGCCGGCGAGAAAGGAGTGTATCGCATCGGTGATTACCGAAAAATCATACATAATTTTATGATATTATTGGTTTATTGCTGATGAATTTTAGCGGTCCATGTCGGGCACGATGTAGTCCATGGAGCCTCCGATGGTGATGAGGTCGGCAATCTTTTCGCCGCGGGTGAGGTGGTCGACCACGCCGGCTGCGGGCAGCGACGGGGTGGCGAACTTCAGGCGCGCGGGCTTTGTGCCGCCGTCGCTCTCCAGGTGCATACCGAAGACGCCGCGGCAGCCCTCTACGAGCTGGAACCACTGGCCCACGGGCAGCTTGAGCACCTTGGGCACCTTCACGAGGTACTCGCCTTCGGGGATGTTGTCGACAAGCTGCTCGAGGATGCGGGCGCTCTGCTCGATTTCGGCCAGGCGCACCTTGAAGCGTGCCATGGAGTCGCCTTCGGTGCGCACGATTTCGTCGAACTGAAGCTCTGGATATATGCTGTAGGGGCGCCACTTGCGGATGTCGCAGGCCCAGCCGGAAGCGCGGCCGTTGGGGCCGGTGACGCCGTAGTTGATGGCGTCTTCACGCGACAGCACGCCCACGCCTTCCATGCGGTTCTTGGCTATGACGTTGCCCACGAACACCTTGTTGTATTCCTTGATATTGGCGGGGAGCACCTTGAGCAGCTCCTTGACGTCGTGCTGGAAGCCGGCGTCGAGGTCTTGCATCACGCCGCCCACGCAGTCGTAGTTGAATGTCATGCGGGCGCCGCAGGTGCGCTCCAGGATGTCGAGAATCTGCTCGCGCACGCGCAGGGTGTAGAACAGCATCGAGGTGGCGCCGAGGTCCATGCAGAAGGTGCCCATGAACAGGCAGTGCGAGGCGATGCGCGACAGCTCGTCCATCATCACGCGGATCACCTGGGCGCGGCGCGAGATTTCGATGCCGGCGGCACGCTCGTAGAGGATGCACAGGCCGTGGTGGTAGTTGAGGGCCGAGAAGTAGTCCATGCGGTCGAGATAGTGGAGCGTCTGGGGGTAGCCCTGGGTCTCGCACAGTTTCTCGATGCCGCGGTGGATATAGCCCATGTACACGTCGATTTTCTTGATGGTCTCGCCGTCGACGGCGGTGCGGAAGCGCAGCACGCCGTGGGTGGCGGGGTGCTGCGGGCCTATGTTCACCACGAAGTCGCCGGGGCCGAACACTTCGAGCTGGGTCTTGGTGACCTTTCCGTCGGGGCCTTCCACCCAGCTCTGGGTGAAGTCGCTCTGGCGCTCGTTGTCGGTGGGCACGGGGTTGATTTCGGGCGATGCGTCGTAGTCTTTGCGCAGGGGATAGCCCTGCCAGTCGATGCTGAGGAAGAGACGGCGCATGTCCGGGTTGTTTATGAAGATGATGCCGAAGAAGTCATATACTTCGCGCTCGTAGAGGCCGGCTATCTTCCACAGGTCGCTCACGGTGTGGAGCATGGGCTGGGTGCGGTCGCCGGTGGCGGCCACGGTGACGCCCAGGTTGGTGTTGTGGCGGGTGGACATGAGATAGTAGACACATCCCATGGTGTCGACGTGGTCGTAGCCCACGATGGTCACGAGGTAGTCCATCGACAGGTCGTCGTTGTCGCGCAGGGCCTTGGCCAAATCGTGCCAGTGGGCATCGTCGACGGTGATCATCGGCGCGCCGTCCACTTCGGCTATAGTGGCCGTGGGGCAAATTTTGGCAATTATTTCTTGCAGAGTTGCCATATTATATAATAATGTGTATATTCTTTCCGGTTATTACTCTCATGCCTGGTCCTGAGCCTCGTCCTGGGCCACGGTCTGGCTGTTGAAGTCGGCCTTGTCGTCGACGCCTTCCACAGGATGCTCGCGCAGGAAATCCTGCTGCTTCTGCTGGCGGTTGACGCCGCCGAAGAAGCGCTCCACCTTCACCTTGCGCGAGAGCTGCATGATGGCATAGATCATGGCCTCGGGGCGGGGAGGACAGCCGGGAAGGTAGACGTCGACGGGGATGATCTGGTCTACGCCCTGCACCACGTGGTAGCTGTTGCGGAACGGGCCGCCGCTCACGGCGCAGGCGCCGGTGGCTATCACATATTTCGGCTCGGCCATCTGGTCGTAGAGGCGGCGCAGCACGGGGGCCATGCGGTGCACGATGGTGCCGGCCACCATGATGAAGTCGGCCTGGCGGGGCGACGAGCGGGCCACTTCCCATCCGAAGCGGGCCATGTCGTAGCGGGCGGCGCCCAGGCTCACGAATTCAATGCCGCAGCAGCTGGTGGCGAAGGTGAGAGGCCACAGCGAGTTGGAGCGGCCCCAGTTGATGAGTTTGTCGAGCGACCCCACCACCACGTTGGTGCCGTTGTCCTGCAGCTCCTTGACGAGCGACTCGATATATTCGTTGTCTTTGAATGCCTCGTAGGGCACTCCCTGGGCCGTTACTTCCATTCCAAAGCTCCTTTCCGCCAGGCATATACAAGGCCCAGCACTAACACTCCGAAGAATACTGCGATGCTCACGAGGCCACCCACTCCCATCTCACGGACGCGCACGGCCCAGGGGAACAGGAACACTGCCTCGACATCGAACATCAAAAACAGGATGGCAAAAAGATAGTAGCCAACCTTGAACTGGGCCATGCTCTCGCCGCGGGTGGGAATACCGCACTCGTAGGCCTCACCCTTCTGGGGGTTGAACGACCGGGGCGAGATAAGACCTGCAATCCACAGCGCCAGCGCCACCAGGGCGATGCCCGTGAGGGCGGCCGTGATGGCCAGAAGGCCGTTGTTGGAGATTCCGAAAATGTCTAATGCGATCATATCGTTGTTAAATATTTATTTTCATGCCGGTGGCCACACCTAAAGCCCGGCCGGAAGGCGCGGAGCCTACGGACCTGACAGTCAAACACCTATATTTGCGTTGCTGTATTTTCAAGGTGCGGCATGTGTTATTACCGTGCAAATTTAGCAAATAATCCTTAAAAAATGGCATTTCCGGCCGCCTATTTTCGATTATTTCCCGCGCGGCACGCTTTTTTTTCGTAGCTTTGCAGGCGATATGACACATATATTGCGCACATGCATCGTGGCTGCGGCCTGCACCCTCGCCGGCTGCAACAGCGACATCTTCATCGACCGCCCGGACATCCCCGAGACCACCACCGCCGCCATCGACGGCGACGGCGGCAGCTGCTCCGTGGAAATAATCGAGAAAGACCTCGAGAGAATAGTGTTCGACATCTCGAGCGACTACACCCGCTTCTGCACCTACTACGACGCCGCCGGCGGCATCATCCCCGCCTCCTCGCCGGCAAGCGAAGTGAGCAGCATAGTGTTCGACAACGACCGCCAGCAGCTCGTCGTCGAGCGCCACGGCAAGATGCTCGACATCACCAGCACCTGCAACGCCACCGGCTATGAGCTCAAAGACCGGATACGCCTCGAATACAGCTACGGCAACCGCTACATCGACATCGACATCTCCCCCGGCGAGCCTCTGCAGCTCCAGGACGTGACCTATCCCCACGAGCTGCCCGAGCCCACTATCTCGCGCAAGACCGTCGACCGCCTCACCGTCGAAAACGACGCGCCCCTGGCCCAGAACGTCACCGTGATGCCCTATCTCAACGAGATGCCCTCGCTGCTCGTGGAGCCCGAGTATTCTTGCCGCTGGGCCGAGCAGATGTGGCTCACCATGCCGGCACCAGTCTACAGCCCCGACGGCTGGCGCATAGACCGCATCGACGACCTCCGCCCGGGCCACGCCTATCACATCGGCGGACCTGACCGCTTCGCGCAGATAGACGTGTCCATCGCCGCCGGGATGCGCGCCACCATCACCACCGAGGTGACGTACAGCACCATATCCTACAGCGGCAGCATGCTTTTCCTGAACCGCATTCTCGACCGCCCCATCATCTGCAACTACAAGCTCACCTCCTCCTACCCCACAGGCCATGAAATACGCATCGACGAGATTAAGTAAAGTGCTGCTGCCATGTGCGCTGCTGCTGTGCACCGCCCTGCTGGCAGCCGCCGGCGACAGCATCGCCGCAGCCGCCTCCCGCGCCCCCGAATGGCACATAGGGCTGGATGTGTCGGCCGCCGGCGTCCCCCATTCCTGCCCCTTCCTGCGCGGCGACAACACCGCCGGCCGTGCCATCAGCGCCGGCCTCTCGACCGACCTGCGGGCCTCCTTCCGCTTCAACCCCTCCACGCGCCGGGGCATCCTCTTTCCGCGCGCCTATCAAGGCATCGGGCTGGGCGTCAACAGCTTTTTCGCCGGCTCGCTGCTGGGCACGCCCGTGAGCGCCTACGTCTATCAGGGCGCCCCGCTCGCCACCCTTTCCGAGCGCCTGTGGCTGGGCTACGAATGGCAGTTCGGCGCAGCATTCGGCTGGCGACACAGCGACTACGAGTTTTTCGAATACAACACGGCCGTGAGCACCTCCGTCACGGCCTGCATGGGCATCGCCCTCAAGCTCCACTACAGCCTCTCGCCCCGCTGGCAGCTCAGCCTCGCAGCCACAGCCCGCCACTACTCCAACGGCAACACCTCCATCCCCAACGGCGGCGTCAACACCCTGGGCGCATCCGTGGGCATAGCCTACGTGCTCAACCCCACGCGTGAGAGCGCGCCCCCTACCCCCGCCACCGAAGCCATCGAACGCGAGGCCGACCGCCATCGCTGGCAATACGACATCACCCTCTACGGCGCCTGGCGCAAGCGCATCGTGACCATAGGCGTGCCGCCCGAGCGCGAGCTCTGCCCCGGCCGCTTCGGCGTGCTCGGCGTGGTGTTCTCACCCCTCCGCCGCCTCAACCGCATGTTCTCCGTGGGCCCCGCCGTGCAACTGCGCTGGGACGAAAGCGCCGGAATCACCCCCTACTGGATATCAGGCAGCTACGACGAAAATATGAAATTCGAGCGCCCGCCCCTGGGCAAGCAGCTCAGCGCAGGCATCTCCGCCCACGCCGAACTCAACATGCCCATCTTCACCATCAACGCCGGCCTGGGCTACGACATCATCTGCCCCCATGGCGACCGCCGCTTCTTCCAGTCGCTCACCCTCAAGACATTCGTCACCGACAAAATCTACATCAACACCGGCTACCGCCTCGGCAACTTCAAAGACCCCCAGAACCTCATGCTGGGTCTGGGCCTGCGGCTGTGACACCCCAAATACAACATAGCCCTCGATCACAACCGGCCCTTTGCTTCCTCCATATGTTCATTTTGTGCCCCGGACCGGACATGGCGCTCCCAGGAACAGAAACGACAGCCACGGGCTCAATTTAAGCGCCTTGGTGATGACTATGCACACAAGAGTAACGCCCGCGGCCACAAGCGGCGTTGCCACATAGTTAAACACCCCGGGAGACATCCACGCCAAATTCACCGTCTTCATCATCAACTGCTCAAGCAAAACTGCCTGCAGCAGATACACACCCAGCGTGAGCATGCCCCAGCTGCCCAAAATACGCCCCGCACGCGTTGACGGCAAGCGCTTGGCCGCCGCCACAAAAAGCCCTATTACACACAGGCTCCCCGATAGTCCCAGTACCACTTTGCATGCATATCGCGCCGCCTGAATGCCAAGCACTTCGGGGCCGCCCTCACGTAGGCACTTTAAAATCTTCAAGCTGGATTCGGCAATCACTTCACCGTTCACCTTCGTAAAAATGACTGCAAACACCACCCCGGCCGCCGCGGCAATCCACATTGCGTTCTTCTCCAGCGCTTCCCGGTGGCGGCTCAGTGCTACACCCGTGAGAAAGGCCGGATACATCAGATTCACATTATACCAGTGCATGAAAAGACTCACCGCCAGCGTTACGGCATAGCCGGCCTTACGGCTTGGAAACCGCGTGGCCGCGAAATACACCAGCGTGCAAAGAAAGGCACTCTTCAAAAACCAGTAGCAAGCTGCGTAGGTACTAAAAATATTCCCCGCCCCGTTGTTTGCAAGATAAAAGTATGAAAATATGAAAATTACGCCAAAAGTGAGAGCCGGCCACACCAGTTGCCGGAATTTTTTGGATGCGTATTTCACGAAAGAGTCGCCCGTCTTTACACTGAAAAAGCCTGAAATCATCATGAACAGCGGCATATGGAAAGAATAAATCCACCTGTACAGCGGATTGTCCCACAAGTTATAATTCTCATAGACCTTCAAATGCATTAAACAATGTCCCCACACCACAAGAAAAATGGCGAAGAGTTTTATAATATCAAAAACAAGTATTCTGCTCCCTGGTCTCGTATTAAGTGACATACCGCAAAACTAAATCATGACATAGTTAAGTATTTCCATTGCAAAGATACACTAAATAATTTATAAATCGGGAAGTTGACAAACTAATTTGATGTTATTTGAATGGCGTGGATGATACCTGCGGAATGCATTCAAAACACAATTAAAAACAGCAAAGTTGATGAGACATAACTCTTTAAATCACATAGAAGCCATAAGCCAATGTTGTTACTATTCAGGCCAAAAGATTGGTGGAAGTGGGCACAGGCAGAGCAGCAGAAAACGCCCAAGGCAAAATGTTAAATCGTTTACCTTGAGCGTTTTATGAATTTTGTCGGGGTGACAGGATTCGAACCTGCGACCACCTGGTCCCAAACCAGGTGCGCTACCGGACTGCGCTACGCCCCGATGTGTGGTATGTGGCACAAAATTACTATATTTTTTTGATACGAGCAAAAAATCGTACATTTGCAGCAATTTTGGCGATGCCGGAAAAAACCACACGGGCGGCAAGGCCGTTTTATATTGAAAATTTCAATAATAAGATATGAAGAAGTCTATCGTGATGGGGGCCATGGTCATGGGTTTGACGCTGGCCGGATGTGGTGGCAAGGCGGGCGACAACGCCGGTGCCGCGTTTGAAATTGTGGAGGACGGCGCCGTGTACACGCTGGCCAATTCTGCGCGCGAGTTCGGTGCCGACGAAGATGTGACGTTCTCCGACTCGGTGAGCCTGCTGATGCCTGTGGAGCTGTTCGGAGCAGATGTGAAGCCACTGTGCGACAGCATCGTAAAGCTGGCTTTCGACACCGTGGGGGCTCCTGCGAGCGTGGCCATCGACAAGTATATCGAGGCCACGGTGGCGCAGCTCGGATATCCGTTTGAGAAGGTGGAGGAGCCGGGCGATGTGGCGCCGGACGGCTTCAACAAGGTGACGGGCCGGGTGGTGAATCTGTCGCCGGAGCTGCTGGTGTACTGCGTGACCACGTCCGACTATCAGCCGCGGGCGGCCCATGGCATGACCACGAATTTCTATCTCAACTACAGCATAGCCATGGAGCGGGTGCTCACGTTTGAAGACCTGTTTGACTCGTCGAAGGTGCCGGCTCTCGTGGATGCTATCCAGAGCCACGCCGATGCAATCGAGCCGGTGATAGGTCCCACCACGATTTCCGAGCTGCCTGCGGGCAATAATTTCATGATCAGCGCCGACGGCGAGGTGGAATTCGTGTTCCAGCCCTACGAGGTGGCCAGCTATGCCCAGGGCACCATCCGGGTGGCTTTCTACCCCTACGAACTGGCGCCGTACATGACGGAGCTGGGCCATCGCTTTTTCAAGCTGTCGGACATGTAGCACGCACTCGGCAGTTAACAATAATTAACAGCGGCGATTGTAATTTTTGATTGCAGTCGCCGTCATATTATGCAGAAACGACAATATTATCACACACACAACAATGAAGAAATTTTTCAAAAGCGCAATGCTGCTGATCGCCGCCATGGCGGCAGCTACGGCAGCAAGCGCCCAGATGCCTGAGCTCCCGCAGCTGCCGCTGGACAGCGCCGTGGTGATGGGCAAGCTCGACAACGGCCTCACCTACTACATCCGCCACAACGAAACGCCCAAAGGACAGGCCGATTTCTACATCGCCCAGAAGGTGGGCTCTGTGCTTGAGGAAGACAACCAGCGCGGCCTGGCCCACTTCCTGGAGCACATGTGCTTCAACGGCACGGAGAACTTCCCGGGCCACAACCTCATCGACTGGCTCGAGAGCGTGGGCGTGAAATTCGGCTACAACCTCAACGCCTATACCTCGGTGGACGAGACGGTCTACAACATCTCGAGCGTGCCCACCGCCCGCGAGAGCGTGCAGGACAGCTGCCTGCTCATCCTTCACGACTGGGCCAACGCGCTGCTGCTCGACACCGACGAAATCAACAGCGAGCGCGGCGTGATCCACGAAGAATGGCGTCGCACCAACGTAGGCCAGATGCGCATCATCGAGCAGATTCTGCCCGTGGTGTATCCCGACAGCCGCTACGGCTACCGCATGCCCATCGGCACCATGGAAGTGGTGGACAACTTCGACCCCCAGGTGCTCCGCGACTACTACCACAAGTGGTATCGCCCCGACCTGCAGGGCATCATCGTGGTGGGCGACATCGACCCCGCACGCATCGAGGCCAAGATCAAGGAGATGTTCTCCGGCATCAAGATGCCTGAAAATGCCGCCGAGCGCGTCTACTTCGACGTGGCCGACAACGAAGGCACCATCTACGCCATTGGCAAGGACCCCGAGCAGAGCAACGGCATCTTCCTCTTCTCCATCAAGAGCGACAAGCTGCCCCGCGAGATGCGCAACACCCCGCTGTTCTATCAGAACGACTACGTGATGCGCATGATCACCTCGATGCTCAACAGCCGCCTGAACGAGGCGTCCAACAAGCCCGACGCCGACTTTGCCTTCGCCCGTAGCGAATACGGCAACTTCTTCTTAGCCCAGACCAAGGATGCCTTCGCCATTGAAGGTGTGGTCAAGGGCAACGACATGCTGCCCGCCTTTGAGGAAGTGTACCGCGAGCTGCTGCGCGCCCAGCGCGGCGGTTTCACCCCCGGCGAATACGACCGCGCCAAGGCCGAGCTGCTCTCGCAGCTCGAGAAGCAGCTGGCCGAGCGCAACTCCACCGAAAACGAGGCCTATTCCAACGAAATCGTGCGCTCGTTCATCGATGGCACTCCCATGCCCGGCATCGAGACCGACTATCAGGTGTACAGCCAGCTGGCTGCCATGATTCCCGTAGACCTCATCAACCAGCTGATGCAGCAGGTTGTAACGCCGGACAACCGCGTGTTCATGGCCATGCTGCCGGATAACGACACCTTCCGCGTGCCCACCGAGGAAGAAGTGGCCGCTATCGTGGCCAAGGTAGACGCCGAAGACATCGAGCCCTACCGCGACGAGATGAAGAGCGAGCCCCTCATTCCCTCCCTGCCCGCGCCCGGCACCATCGCCGCCACCCGCCACCTGGACCAGTGGGACGCCACTGAATACACCCTGAGCAACGGCGTGAAAGTGATTGTGAAGCCCACCACTTTCAAAGACAACGAAATCCTCTTCAGCGCTGTAGCGCAGGGCGGCCTCTCCGCCATCGACTCCGTGCTGGCCCCGAGCGTCAAGTTCCTGTCCTACGCCTTCCAGAACTCCGGCCTGGGCGACTACACCAACAGCGACATGAAGAAGTATCTGCAGGGCCGCCAGGTGAAGCTCACGCAGGACGTGGACAACTACTACCGCAGCTTCGACGGCTCCACCACCATGAAAGACCTGCCCATACTGATGGAAATGATCTACATGACCTTCAAGGACTTCGCCCTCGACGCCGATGAATTTGCCGCCGCACAGAGCAGCATCAAGGGCATCCTGGGCAACCAGGAGGCACAGCCCGAGTACATCTTCAGCAAACGCGTGATGGAAAGCCTCTTCGCCTCGCCCCTGAAGCAGGTGATCACCAGCGAAGACATTGAAATGGCCGACCGCGACGCCATCCTCAACATCATGCGCGACTTCACGGCCAACGCTGCCGACTATACCTTCGTGTTCACCGGCAACATCGACCCCGACACCTTCAAGCCCCTGATGGAGCAGTATCTGGCCACGCTGCCTGCCGACGCCGCCAACGTGGCCGGCACGCCCGCCTTCGACGCTGCCCTGGAGCCCGCCGCCGGCACCGCCACCGACACCTTCACCACCGCCATGCAGACGCCTCAGACCTGGATCTTCGTGGCCCTCTCCGGCAACGAGCCCTACGATGCCGCAAACCGCAACATGCTGAGCATGGCCTCGCAGATTCTCTCGAACCGCCTGCTCAAGAAGGTGCGCGAGGAAATGGGCGCCACCTACAGCATCGGTGCCTACGGCCAGCTCGGTCGCCTGGGCAATCACAATGCCTTCATCCAGGTGCCCGTGCCCGTGAAGCCCGAGACCCGCGACGAAGTGCTTGAAGTGATCAAGACCTACTTCAACAATATGGCATCCGACATCACCGCCGAGGAGCTCGACCCCATCAAGGAATACATGGTGAAGAACGCCATCGAAGCCCGCGAGAAGAACGACAACTGGAACAACGCCATCTCCGGCAGCCTCATCAACGGCGTCGACTCCTTCAACGGCAATATCGAAGCCATCAACGCCACCACCGTGGCCGACGTGCAGAACATCATGCGCAACCTGCTCGAGCAGGGCAACTACCGCGTGGTTCTGCTCGAAGCCGCCGAGTAACGTATCCCGCAACCCATTCCCCAAGCGGGCCGCACCACAGTGCGGCCCGCTTTTGCTTTCCCGCCGGCCACCCGGAGACAAACAGTTTCTTTCATCTTCATTATGCAGGTTTATCCCAAAAATTCGTACCTTTGCAGCTGCTATGGAGAATAAAGACTACACGATGGCCGAGGCCATCCGCGAGGCCAAGCGATGCCTCGGATGCAAGGTGCCCCAGTGCCGCAAGGGCTGCCCCGTGGAAAACGACATACCGGCGTGGATACACGAGCTGTCGATGGGCAACCTGGGCAACGCCATGGCCATCATCAACCTGCGCAGCAACCTGCCGGCGGTGTGCGGCCGCGTGTGCGCCCACGAGCGCCAGTGCGAGGGCCACTGCGTGCTGGGCAAGCGCGGCGAGCACATCAACATAGGCCGCCTCGAGCGTTTCGTGGCCGATTTCGACTCCATGATGAACCTCACGGGGCCGGCCATCGTGCAGAAAGACCGCGGCCGCGTGGCCGTCATAGGCAGCGGGCCTGCGGGCCTCACCATCGCCGGCGAGCTGGCGCGCAAGGGCGTCGCCGTGGAGATATTCGAGATGGAGCCCGAGACGGGCGGCGTGCTCATGTTCGGCATCCCCGAATACCGCCTGCCCAAGGGCGTCGTGCGCAACGAGATTCGCAAGATAGCCCGCCTGGGCGTGGCCATCCATTGCTCCGCCACGGTGGGCCGCGACCTCACCATCGACGACCTCTTCGCCCGCGGCTTCGACGCCATCTTCATGGGCACCGGCACGGGCAAGCCGCGCCACCTCGAGCTGCCCGGCGCCGACAACCCCGGCGTGCGCTACGCGCTGTATTTCCTGCGCCGCGTGAGCCTGTGGCGCGAGGGCTACATCAGCCGCGAAGAGGTGCCCGTGGCCGATGGCGACAACGTCTACGTGGTGGGCTGCGGCAACACCGCCATGGATGCCGCCCGCACCTCGGTGCGCCTGGGCGCCGGCGCCGTCACGGTGCTCTACCACCGCGACATCGACCACATGAGCGCGCTGCGCTCGGAGTACGACGACGCTGTGGCCGAAGGCGTGCGTTTCCGCTGGAACACATCTATAAAAGAGATACTCACCGATGCCGACGGGCGCCTCTGCGCCCTGGTGCTCGACACCCCCGAGGGCGAACAGCGCGTCGAGGCCCAGAAAGTGATAATGGCCGTGGGCAGCGCGCCCGCCAGCCGCATCGTGAGCACCACCGACGGCATCGAAGTGGACGAGAAAGGCTACGTGATCACCCGCGACAACCCCTACGGCATGACCACCCGCCGCGGTGTCTTTGCCGGCGGCGACGTCACGGCGCGCCCCGCCACCGTGGTCCACGCCATGCAGGACGCCCGCCGTGTGGCCGAAGGCATGCTGCGCTACCTCGACGCCGTAAAGCTCATGCAGGAAATAGACACCCCCACCCCAGCCCGACAGCAGATATGAAGAAATGGATATGGCTGCCGCTTTTCGTGGCCGCGTGCTTGCTGGCTTGCTCGCGCGGGGAGCGCTACGGACAGGCTATCGCCCGGGCCGAAAGACTCGTGGCGGTGTCGCCGGACAGCGCCCTGAAAGCGCTGGAAGACGTGAACCCGTCGGACCTCGACGTGGATTCGCTGCGGGCGCTGTATGCAGTCGTTGTAGCGGGCGCTCATAAGGCCGGCGACAATTCCATGGACGCGGATTCACTCACGGGCTACGCCTTTGAATACTACCGCGGCAGAGATTTGAAGCGATTTCTGCAGGCAGGCGACCTCTACGCCCTCCACCGGTTCTGGATGGGCGACGGCCATGGGGCGCTGGCGCTGCTGGATTCCCTGATAAATCTTCCCGATGTTCCGCCCCACTGCAGCATTGAGTTGCTGCGGTCGAGAATAGCCGTGGGCGGCCAGCTGTTTGAGGGGGCGAGAAATATTTCGGCTATCCGGCAACTGATGGGCATTGATACGGCCGCGACTATGCAACAGGACTACAAGCATCAGCTGTACCTCAATTATACATTCATGGGCGAGAACGACTCGGCGCTGATTGTTCTGGACGAGCTCATTGACGACGCGCGGCAGCGGCATCTTGCCGAAGAGCTGTTTTCCTACACCTATGAAAAGATTGGTGTGCTCGAGGAGAGCGGACGATACGAAGAAAGCAACCGGCTGGCCGACTACGTGATAGAACACGCCCCCGAAAATGACGCAATGCCTTTCCTGCGCTTCTGGAAAGCCCTTAATTACCTGAACCTCAAAGACTACGCGAAAGCCTCGGAGGAGCTGGCCATCGCCGATAAATACATAGCCGACGCGCCCAAGGAGGAGCGCAACTACTACGAAAGCTTTGCCGGCCACATCCGCGACATCCTGGCCTTTCACCACGAGGGAAAAATCAAAATCGTGCCCCTGGCCGAGCTGTACAACAGCCAGCGCGACCGCTGGCTTCGCGACGAAAACACCCGCGACAAGCAGCGCCGCAACGCACTGAAGGCCGAAAACCGCGCGCTGGCCTTCAAGGCCCAGAGCGAACGCAAGACGTATATCATAGTGATCGTGTCGCTGCTCGCCTTCATCTTCGTGTGCGGCGGCGCGTGGCTCCTGCAGAAACGCAAGCGACGCGCCGTGGATGCCGAGGAGCGCGCCGAGACCCTGCAGCGAATGGTCGACGAGCTCCGGCAACCCGCAGCCGCCGGCGACAGCCGCGAGGCCTTGCGCCGCGCCATGCTTCAGCAGCTGAGCATCATCAAGATGGTGGCCGAAGCGCCCACCGAGCAGAACCGGGAGATGCTGCGGAAAATATCGTCGGTCGACGCTGCCTCTGACGGCCAGCTGGTGAACTGGGCCAATATGTATGATATCGTCGACAATCTTCACTCCGGCTTCTACTCCAAGCTGCACAGCCGCTATGGCTCGGCAATCTCTGAAAAGGAAGAGCAGACCATCGTGCTGCTTGCGGCAGGTTTCTCGGCGAAAGAAATAAGCGTCGTCACCTCCCAGTCGGCAGCATCCGTGTATGTGAGAAAATCTTCGGTGAAGAAGAAACTTGCCGTGCCCGAAAACGAAGACGCCATAGCATTCCTGCGCCGCGAGCTGGGCTGCTGTGCGAATTGATAGGGGAGTAGAAAAAACGCGCGATTTCAACGTTTTTTGATAGCCAGGCGTTTATATGTCAAATAAAACCGCTATTTTTGTGGCATGAAACTTATTGAGCTTAATCTTCAACGCATCATAGACTTGTGCAAGAAGCATAAGGTAAAGTCGCTTGCAGTCTTTGGTTCTATCCTCACAGATAGATTCAATGACAGCAGTGATGTGGACTTGCTTGTGGATTTTGAGCCCGTAGACCATGTCACATTTGATTACGTCAGCAATTATTTTGACCTCCGTGACGCATTGGAGCGCTTGCTTAATCGCACCGTTGACCTAATTGAATACGGCTCCAACCTCAACCCGATTTTTAAGGCTTCGGTAGACAAGAAAAAGCAAATGATTTATGAATGAGTTCATAGC
>CAYUUN010000060.1:0-13912 GCA_964447895.1 uncultured Bacteroides sp.
GTCGTTGACCCACGCGGTGGTATCGGGATAGACGTTCACGATGTAGGTGTTGAGGAAGTCGTAGTCGCCGGTGAGGCCGCGGGTGATGGTCTCACGCATGATTTCACCGTCGTCGGTCATCCACGCCGTGTCCTTGCTGATAACGGGAATCTCCGTGGGTGTGGGCAGGTCGGTGTTGTAGTTGCGGCGGGTGGGATCCAGACGGTTGCGGCGCTTGGCGGCCTCCGTGTGGTTGTACACCTCGTAGCGGTAGTTGAGCTGTGTGCCGTCCAGTTCCTTCACTCCGGTGATGGGGTTGATGCGGTATACGCTCTCTATGGCGCGCTGCTCGTCTTCGTTGGGGTTGCGCCAGGGAATTGCCTTGTTCCAGTTCAGGTGGGGAGTGATGGGATTGCCGTCGCGGTCTTCTTCAATCTTGAAGTCTTCGTTGCCGCCATAGGCAGGGTCGGCCAGACGCTCACGGATGATGCTGTCGCGCACCCAGAATACGAACTGCTTGTACTTAGCGTTGGTGATTTCCGTTTCGTCCATCCAGAATGCATCGACAGTGACGCCGCGGGGGTTGGCCTTGATGTTCCATGCCGAATCGTCCTTCTGCGGACCCATCTGCACGGAGCCGCGGTCTACGAGTACCATGCCGTAGGGTGTGGGCTCGGCCCATGCCGTGCCCCCCACCCCGGTGACTTCGCCACCGCTGCTGCCGCCGCGGGCGCCGGAAGCACACGAGGCTGCTCCAAGGAGAGATGCGGCTGCCGCAGTGGCTATGAGTATGTTGTGGAATGTATTCATGCTACGTTGTGATTACATTATGCGGATGCTTTTATGCTTGTTCTTGTTTTTATCTCCGTTGTTGATTTTCAGGCTATAGCCTAAAAACAGTTCGTGGCTGCCCGACGATGCCTTGGCTATCGCTGCTGTGGAATAGTCGAAACTGTAGCCCACGAAAAAGTTGCGGAATTCGGCCCCGAGCGTAAGGGTCACGGCGTCGTTCCAGCGGTAGCCCACACCGAAACTCAGGAATTTGCGATAGCGGGCGCGCGCATTTACCACCGCCGAGGTGAAAGTGAAGTCGGATGCCACAATCACGGATGGTAATATATCAAATAACGTATTCTTGACGGGAATATTGCCCTCGCCCTGAAAATAGAGCGTTCGGCGGGCCTGGAACTCAAACACCTTCGAGCCTGTGCTGCTCTCGATGGCTCTCGATGGCGTGGACGAGCCCTTCGTGGAGGTCTCGAGCGTGATGGTGGGCGCGCCGAGATGGGTGCACGACACACCCACGTTGAAATACTTGTGGGAATAAAATATTCCGGCTCCGAAATCGAAGGCCGTGCCGTGCACGTCAGTGGTGGGGATGCCGTCGTCGGTGCCCTGGTGGAAATCGTCGTCGTCCGGCAGTACCACTTCCGAGCCTTTGAAGCCTTGGTCGAAGATACCCAGCTGGATACCGGCAGAGAATGTTCCGCCGAAAAGCTTGAACTTATAGGCTCCCTGCACGCCGGCGCGCAGACCGCTGTAGAGGCCCTCGCTGTCGTGCATGAGGGTGGCGCCCACGCCTATGCTCTTGCCGAACAGCTTGAGAGGCATGTCGGCTGTGCCGAGAAAAGTGGTGGGCGCATGTTCCACACCCACCCACTGCAGGCGGCCTCCTGCGCGCAGGCGCAGAAGCTCCGTGGAGCCGGCTGCGGCAGGATTGTAAAGCGACGGCACGGCGAAATGCTGAGACAGCAGGGGGTCTGTCTGCGCTCCTGCTGCGAAAGCCGCGGACAGGAAAAGCGCAACTGCGAACTGACGGATATATCGTGTCTTTGCCATCATTCAAAATAGAAAGTGAGCACCACCATTTTGCTTGTCGCCTTCTTGAGGGAAGCCGTGTAGCGCTGCGACGCGGGGTCGTCGGCCAGGTCGGGGCGGTCGTGCTTGAGAATATCAGTGAGACCCAGGCAGAATTTCAGCTCCGGAATAAACTTGAAGTACGGCAGATAGAAGTCGCATCCGAAACCCACATTCAGGTATATATCGCTGTTTTTCAGTACTATCAAATCACGGCCGCGCTTCGACACGTCGAATGCTGGCATCACGCCGCCCACCACATACGGGCGCGCGTTGCGGTAGCGCATGGCGGCCGCCTTGATATCGACCGGCAGCACGAGGAATGTGCTCTTGACGCTCTGACGCTGGGTCTCGCCGGTGGTGAGGTCGAGAAAGCGCAGGTCGCGCGTGCCGAAGTACATGCCGGGCGACACACGCAGCGAGAAATAGGTGCTCAGGCGGAAGTCGGCAAGACCGTTGACGCAGAAACCGGGTTGGTAGCCGGGCTGCTCAACGCGCCACTGACTGCCGTCGGTTTCAGAAACGAGACCATTGTGCGTGAGATTTAGACCCGACACAAAGGTGCCCACCGAAAAACCCAGGTGAAAACGACGGGAATCGGCATAGGGGCGATTCATCAACTTGTCGTTGAAGTCGCGGGCGGTTGCACAAAAAGCTGTTAATGCAAGTAAAACGAACGCAATCTGACGTAGAATTTTCATCGACTAATAAACGGAATCCTGCTCCGTTTATTGCCCGGGGCCGTCAGTTTTTGGGTGTGAACAGCCGTTTTAGGGCGAGGGCCTGATCGTTCAGCATCATCCGCATGGGTGTGACGATGGGAGTGAAGGCTTCCTTGGCCGGATTGGTGAAGATGCGCAGCGAGCCTGCATGACATTCCACTTCGAGGTGGGTGCCCAGCGTGAGCGGCTCGCCGTCGATGTGGGCCGGTCCCGGTTTACTTCTTGTTATCGTGGCGCGACGCGCGCGCACAGTCTCCACAAGAGAGTTCTTGCCTATGAAACCGGCCATCATGTCGAAACCCACTACGGCCTTCTGCAGCGGGTTGCCGGAATGCACCACAGTGATGTCGAGAACACCGTCGCGGATGCTGGCGTCCGGCGCAATAAACGCATTGTTGCCATATTGCGAAGCGTTGCAGCACACCACGAGAAAAGCCTCCCGAGAAAAAATCTTGCCGTCGATCTCAATGATATAGTGCTCGGAATCGTAGTGGATGAACTCCTCGATGGCACACTGGAGATACGTCAGCAGACCGCGTCGATGGCTGCGCGCGAAATGGTCGCTCACGGCAGCATCGAAGCCCACACCGAAGGTGCAGAAGAACGGGCGGCCGCACACGGTGCCGTAATCGCAGTTGGCGATATGGTCGGCGGCGACGATTTCGAGCGAGCCGTCCACATCCACCGGAATGCTGATGTGGCGGGCCAGGCCGTTGCCTGAGCCCGTGGGGATGATACCGAGCGCCACAGGGGTGTCGCACAGCGCGCGGGCTGTCTCATTGACAGTGCCGTCGCCGCCACAAGCGAGCACACCGTAATAGCCCTTGTCTACAGCCTCACGGGCAATGCGCGTGGCATCGCCGGCACATGTGGTGTATTCCACATGCACGTCAAAGCCGGCCTGTGAAAGACGCGTCTCGATGCGTTCCGCCACTCCTTTTTTTGAAGAAGTGCCGGACACCGGGTTGATTATGACCATGAGCTTGCGCATAGTGCAAAATTAGTGATTATTTCTGAAACAACGGGCATACACACATAAAAAAGCCTGCCAGAAGCGGAAGTGCTCCCCCGGGCAGGCTTTGCAAGCTGTGATTCGGGTCTTTATCCGTGGGCGCCGTCAGTGGCGCCCACGGATAATATCTTTAGAGTTTGCCTTGTTCGGCAAGCAGGGTCATGGAGGGCTGGTCGCACACCTCGGCCGGACCGAAGTACTGGATGGGGCCGGGGTAGACGTAGCAGGTGTTGAGAGCCCACTGGTCGCGCTGCGATGCGAACTTCTGGAAGGGAGCTCCATCGAGGCGCACGAGAGCCTTCTGGATCACGGGCTTCATTTCGCCGTGGCGACGCTCCATGTTGAGCATCATGGTCACGGGGATACCGCCGGCAATCCACTGAACGCTGGGCTTGGTGAGACCGCTCACGCTCGACATATAGCCGGTGACACCGCTGTTGATGAGGCATGCGGCATTGTAGCCGAGCGCGTAGCAGTAGTCGGCATCGAAGTTGGAAGGGTCGGCGCAGCGGCCTTCGTAGCCGAAGAAGTGGTGCTGGGATGCGAACTTGCCGTTGTACTTGCCTTCCTTGCGCATCTCGGCGAGACGGGCGGCAACCATGGCGCTGAGCAGCTTTTCCGTTTCGATGAGCGAAACCTGCACGTTGCCGTGGGGGTCGCGGTCGAGGCTGAGCTGCAGGGCCACTTCCTCGGGCAGCGATGCGTAGGTCTCGGCATTGGCGGGGCTAAGCTTGCTGATGACATAGGCGCGCACGTCCTTGCGGTCCATGCCGCTCACGGCGGTGTCGCCTGCGAGCATGTCGTTGAGCTCGGCGATGAGCTTCTTGATAGCGGGGATGAACTCGATGAGGCCTTCGGGGATGAGCACGGTGCCGAAGTTGTTGCCTTCGGCGGCACGGGCAGCCACTATGTCGGCGATGCCGTTCACCACATCCTGCAGTGTCATGTTCTTGGCCTCTACTTCCTCGGAGATGATGCAGATGTTGGGCTGCGTCTGGAGTGCGCACTCAAGGGCGATGTGGCTGGCGGAACGGCCCATGAGCTTGATGAAGTGGTAATATTTCTTGGCCGAGTTGCAGTCGCGCTGGATATTGCCTATCACTTCGCTGTAGACCTTGGTGGCGGTATCGAAGCCGAAGGAAGTCTCGATCCACTCGTTCTTGAGGTCGCCGTCGATGGTCTTGGGGCAACCGATCACCTGCACGCCGGCACCGATAGCCTTGTAATATTCGGCCAGCACGGCGGCGTTGGTGTTGGAGTCGTCGCCACCGATAATCACGAGGGCGGTGATGCCGAGTTCCTTGAGGATTTCAAGGCCACTGTTGAACTGCTCTACGGTCTCGAGCTTGGTACGGCCGGAGCCGATGATGTCGAAGCCGCCGGTGTTGCGGTATTCGTCGATGATGGGAGCGGTGAGTTCGATATATTTGTGGTCGACAAAGCCGCCGGGACCCATCAGGAAGCCATAGAGATGGCTGTCGCGGTTGATCTTCTTGATGCCGTCGAACAGACCGCTGATCACGTTGTGGCCACCGGGTGCCTGACCGCCGGAAAGAATCACACCCACGTTGAGGGGCTTGCCCTGCACGGGATTGGGGTCTTTTTCAAATTTCAGTTCGGGCAGACCGTAGGTGTTGGGGAACAGGGCCTTGATTTCTTCCTGGTCGGCCACGCTCTGGGTGGGCTTGCCTTCTACGGCACGAACAGCGCTTGTCAGCACAATGGGGAGTTTGGGCTTATAGGCTGCGCGGGCCTTCTGCAGTGCACTTTTTTTCATCAGTATATATTATATAATGTGGTATTACAAATTACGGCTACAAAATTAACGCTTTCCGCGAACAATCACAAATTTATTTTTTGCTGCCGAAAGTTTCCTTTACGTTCCACACGGCCACAGAACCGGCCAGCAGGAGAATACCGCTCACAACGAGCATCCACACCGTCTGCGGCGCGCCGTTCTGCCCCACGGGGAACATGCCGAGCACGAGACCGCCGCACAAGGCTGCTACAATCTGCGGCACGCATATCGTGCAGTTGAACAGGCCCAGGTAGGTGCCGATATGGTTGCCGCTCAACGCATTGGTCAGGATAGTAAAGGGCATTGCCAGCATGGCGGCCCAGGCGCAACCCATGAGCGCATAGCTCACAGACAGCCAGCCGGGGGAATGGATGAAGTAAACGGAGATGAATCCGAGGGCGCCGATGAGCAGACTGAGAGAATAGGCAGGCTTGCGACGGCGGAATGTGGCGAGAACGGCGGCCCAGATTACAGCGGCTATAGCCTGGATGGCGAGAAGCACGCCATTCCAGTCGCCGGCATCTTGATACTGCTTACTGGCGGCATTGAGCACGGTAACGTAGTTCAGCGTCACTTCGTCGGACGATTGAATGGCAGGCAGCTGCGATGTCTGGTCCAGCACATATTCGCCGCGGGAATTGTCGTAGGCGGCTATATGGGCCATCGTGAGCACCGTTCCGGGGGCCACGCGGTCGAGCGCGGCAACTGTTTTCGCGCCGGATTTAACAACCAGGGGCGTACCGTCCACCACAATCTCGTCGCCTGCGGCGGCAAAAAAGTCGTTGCGGGGCGCTACCTTGGCTATGCCGTCGGCCATTACCGGCTCGCCGGAAGCGATGATGGTGTCGCCGTTGACAGCTATTACGGAGGGAGTGAGGACATTGCCGTCGATTTCAACACCGGCCATCATCATGTTGCCGTCCATCACCACCGGATTCTGTCCGTCGAAAATGTATTTGTCGGCATATTCCTTGCCATCGATAGTGACACCGGTAATGCGCTGGCAGGAAGGGGCATTGTAGGCGTGGCTGGCTATGGCATCCGTGGAATAGGTCCACATGTAAAGGAAAGCTGCCCAGCAAAAAAACTGCACGAGACCCACGGTCCAGAACACCTTCGGAGCCTTTACAAGGAGCTTGAACATGCTTTCTCCCTTCTCTTTCTTGCCTTCGGCTGTATTGTCGATGCCGTGGAAGGCTGCATATTCGGCAGGGTTCATCTCCTTCACCTTGGCAAGTGTGTAAATCACGCACAGCAGCAGGATGCCTGCGCCGATATAGAACGCACCGGTCACGGTAGCCGGCACTTCGCCGGCGGGAGCAGTGTTGCTCAGGAACATGGCCAGCACGATGGGAGCAATGTAGCCCACCACGCTACCGGCGTTGCACAGGAAGCTCTGGATGCTGTAGGCGAGGCCTTTCTGGCGCTCGTTCACCATGTCGCCCACAAGCATCTTGAAGGGCTGCATGGCCATGTTGATACTCGTGTCGAGGAACATGAGCATGATGAGGCCGAAGATTATGGCCTGCGACACCGTGAGGCCCAGCGAGCCCGAGTTGGGCAGGAAGCACATCACCACGATAGCCACCAGCGCGCCCACCACGAGATAAGGCAGACGGCGTCCGAGACGGTTCCAGGTGCGGTCGCTTGCGGCGCCCACTATAGGTTGTACAATCAGTCCCATCAGAGGGGGTAAAATCCAGAAGTAGCTGAGGTCGTGGGGGTCGGCGCCTATCGTGCTGAATATACGGCTCACCTGCGAGCTCTGCAGGGCATAGGCTATCTGCACACCGAAAAAACCAAAGCTGAGATTCCACAGTTTCCAGAATCCAAGGTCTTTTTGATTAGTCATAAATGTAAAGAAGTATGATATTTTTGCAAATTTAACAATTTTACGACTTACGACCAATTTCGGAGCCGTAATTTTGAAAAAAATAATCCAAATTAGCTATTTTTGCACCGCAAAATAAAAGCGTGTTTATGGAAAATAAAAATCACCGCAGGTTGCTTCCGGCGTTGTTCAGCTCATTTTTCCGCATCGGTGCCTTCACCTTCGGCGGCGGCTGGGCCATGATCAGCCTTATAGAACGGGAGATTGTGGACAAACGCGGGTGGATAGACCGCACGGAATTTCTCGACCTCCTTGCCGTGGCTCAATCGCTGCCGGGCATTCTCGCCGTGAACATATCCGTAGCAGTTGGCGACAAATTGCGCGGACTGCGCGGTAGCCTCGCAGCAGCCGCCGGTACCATACTGCCCTCTTTCCTGATAATTCTGGCCATTGCGATATTCCTGAATCCGGAGAGCATCACCTCGAGCCCCACCCTCACGGCCATCTTCAAAGGCATCCGCCCTGTCGTCGTGGCCCTGATCGTGGCGCCGGTGATCACATCGGCCAAAGCAGCAAAACTCACATGGCGCACCCTGTGGATTCCGGTTGTGGTGGCTGTGGCGGTGTGGTCGAAGCTGCCTGTAGTTTCCAATCCCATCCTGTACATCACCGCCGCAGCCATTATCGGCTGGCTGCTCATGCACAGGAGCCGTAAGGCGCTCGAAGCAGGAAAGGAGGCCGGGAAATGATTTATCTCAGACTGATATGGAGCTACCTCAAGATAGGTTTCTTCGGATTCGGCGGAGGCTACGCCATGCTGGCGCTCATAGAAAACGAGATAGTCACGCCGGGCTGGATTTCTGAAAAGACGTTTACCGACATCGTGGCCGTATCGCAGATGACCCCCGGCCCCATCGGCATCAACTCCGCCACCTACATTGGATACGTGGCGCCCACGACCCATGGCTTCCCCTCGCCGCTGTGGGGATTGCTCGGGTCCGTTCTGTGCACGCTGGTGGTGATTCTGCCGTCGTTTCTGCTCGTGCGCTATGCGAGCCACTACATCCGCCGCCATCGCGACAGCGCTTTCATCGCCGGCATGATGGCCGGGTTGCGTCCCGTGGTTGTGGGCCTTATCGCCTCCGCCGCGCTGCTGCTCATGAACGGAGCCAATTTCGGCACCGACACGAGCGATGTGATGTGGAGCATAGCGCTGGCGCTCGCGGCCCTCGGAGTCAATCTCTTCACCAAGCTTCATCCTATAATAATAATTGTGGCCGCCGGCTTTTTGGGCTGGATAATATTCTGAAATGACCTACGGGGAAGCCACTTCATATATCTTCGAGCAGCATGCAGCCTTTGAGCGCAGCGGCAGCAGCGCCTACAAGCCGGGGCTGAGCCGCACGCTCGCCTTGGCGCATGCATTCGGCGACCCTCACGAGGGGCTGCGGTGCATCCACATCGCCGGAACCAATGGCAAGGGCACGACGGCCCACACCATAGCGGCCGCCTTGCAAGCCGCCGGCTATCGCACAGGATTGTACACTTCGCCCCATATCAGGGATTTTGCCGAGCGAATAGTGGTGGACGGCCGGATGATTCCCCACGATGCCGTAGTGGATTTTGTGGAGCGCTACCGCAGGGGAGGTCTGGAATCTCTCGGAGCATCTTTTTTTGAGCTTACCACCGTGATGGCTTTTGAATACTTCCGGCGCATGAACGTGGACGTCGCCGTGGTGGAAGTGGGCCTCGGCGGTCGGCTCGACAGCACGAACATCATTACACCCGAGCTCAGCATCGTTACTAACATCTCCCTGGACCATACCGACTTGCTGGGCGATACGGTGGAGGAAATAGCCGCCGAGAAAGCAGGCATTTTCAAGCCCGGAGTTCCCGCCGTGGTGGGCGAAGCCGACGGGGCGGTAAGGGACGTGTTCGACCGCGAGGCGCGCACCGTCCACACCCATGTGGAATATGCCACTGACGACTCCTCGATAGTAGCCGCTCTTGACAAGGATGGCAATGTAGAGGTGGAAAAATCGCCTTTCGGCACGTTCGCGACAGCGCTGAGGGGCGCCTATCAGGTGGCGAACACCCGAACTATTCTTTGTTCGCTCAAACATCTGACCAAGAGAGGCTTTACCATCGACACGGATGCCGTGCGCGATGCTTTTTCGGCTGTCGCCCGCACGCTTCATGGCCGCTGGGAGAGAATCGACGGCGTTCTGTGCGACACGGGCCACAATCCGGCTGCGTGGCGCCACATCGCCGCTTATCTCGCTGAACGGGGTGAGAATATGACGGCCGTAGTAGGTTTCAGCGCCGACAAAGATATCGACAGCATCATAGATATGCTACCCGCCGCTCCTACATATATATGTGTCGCCGCAGATACTCCCAGGGCTATCCCTGCGGCGGATTTAGCCGAAAAAATTACAGCCCGGGGATTGAAGGCCACCCCGTGCGCATCAATCCCGCAGGCCGTGGTGCAGGCGAGGAAGGAATCGCCCGAGGTCTTTCTCGGCGGCAGCTTCTATGTAATCGCCGACTGGTTGAATAAAAAAGGGAACCGTTAATGGCTTATTCCCGTTTATATTTTGTATTTTTGCAACATGCTACAGTTTATCGCAACCATCAACGACAAGTATTCTGTTGCCGAACTGGCACAGATGGCTATAGAAGGCGGTTGCCACTGGGTGGAACTCGATCTCCCGGAGGCTTCCGACGATTTTGTACGCGCCACGGCGCTCGAGCTTAAGGACCTTTGCCTCGAAACCGGCACTTTCCTCACCATAGTGGACCGCCCGCAGGTAGCCCGCGAGATCGGTCTTCATGGCGTGCAATTGCGCGGTGCAAAGGCCGCCGAGGCCGCTGCCCTCCGCGAAGAGCTCGGAGCTGAAGCCATAATAGGCATTGAGGTTACGCGCGCCGAAGACATCCTGAAAGTTCAGAACCTGGACATAGACTACGCCACCCTTCCGGCCGGTCTCACCACCGAGCAGGTTGAGGCCATCGTGGGCACCGTGCGCAAGGCCGAGGTGTCGCTGCCTATCGTGGCCCAAGGCGAATTTACCCCCGACGAAGCCATCGCCATGATGGTGGCCGGTGCGAGCGGCATAGCGGTGGGCCGCGCCATTGCCTACGCACAAGACCCGGTGGAGGCTACCACGCTGCTCATTGAAGCCCTTGAAGCAACAAAATGAGTCTATGAGCAGGTCCGAGCTGTCGAAAACAGGCTGGAAAGTAGCCCTGGCCACGCTTATAGGAATAGGAGCCGTGGCGTGGATGTTCTCGCGGGAGTTCAACCCCGAGGCAGTCAAGGGCTTGCATTTCGACGCCCGAATGGTAGTGTGCCTGATTCTCGCTGCCATAGCGATGTGTGGCCGCGATTTCGGTCTGGCATGGCGATTCCGTGCCATCACGGACGGCGAGCTGCCCTGGAAACGCGCCTTTCAGGTCGACTTGATGTGTGCTTTCACATCGGCCATCACTCCCTCGGCCGTGGGAGGTAGTCCGGCAGCGATATTCTACCTCACCCGCGAGGGAATCTCTTTCGGGCGCGCCACCACCCTGACACTCACCACACTCATGCTCGACGAACTGTTTTTCGTGGTGTTCTGCCCCATACTGGTGCTTTTGCTGCCGTTCGACCAGCTTTTCGGACATGGAGGCGCGGTGCTCGGGAGCGTGCGCATCGTGTTCTGGACGGTGTATTCCGCCATCGTGCTGTATACAGGTCTTTTGTATGCCGGCATCCTGTGGCGGCCGCAGGCAGTGGCACGCACGCTCAGGCGACTTTTCTCCCTGCGATGGCTGCGACGCTGGCAGGGCGGCGTGGTGAAAATGACCGACAACATGATTGCAACCTCGGCTCACGTGCGCGGTTGCTCCGGTCGCTGGTGGCTGCAGGTGTTCGGCGCCACCGTGGTGTCGTGGTTCTCCCGCTACCTGGTGGTGAACGCCTTGTTCTGGGGCTTCGTACCCTCGGCCGACGGACTGCTTGTGTTCGGCCGACAGTTCGTGGTGTGGGTGGTTCTCATGGTGAGCCCCACGCCCGGCGGCAGCGGTGTGAGCGAATGGCTGTTCTCCAACTACTATGGGGACCTTATCGGCAATGTGAGCATGGCGCTCGTGCTTGCCATCATATGGCGTTTATACTCCTATTATGTATATCTCGTAGCCGGCGCGTTCCTTGTGCCCCGCTATTTCCGCAAAACAAAAAAGGCTGATAAATGAAGATTCTGGCTATCATACCCGCCCGCTATGCATCGACGCGATTCCCGGGCAAACCGCTCGCCATGCTGGGCGACAAACCCGTGGTGCAATGGGTGTACGAGCGTGCACGCAAGGTTTTCGACACCGTGGCCGTGGCCACCGACGACGAGCGGATAGCTGCGGCCGTGGAGGCTTTCGGAGGCACCGCCGTGATGACATCGCCCTGCCATCCCAGCGGCACCGACAGGGTGCGCGAAGCCTTCAACAAACTGGCGGTCGACGCCGATGTGGTTGTGAATATCCAGGGCGACGAGCCCTTCATCAGCACAGAGCAGCTGAAGGCGTTAGCGGCATGCTTTGACGACACCGACACCGACATCGCTACGATAGTGCGGCCCTTTCACGGCAGCTACAGCGAACTGGCCGACCCCAACAAAGTGAAAGCCGTGCGCGACGATTCCGGGCGGGCGCTATACTTCTCCCGCTCGGTGATACCCTGCGTGCGCGGCCGGGAGCAGGAGCTGTGGCCCGAGCTCACACAATATTATATACACGTGGGGCTGTATGCCTATCGCGCATCCGTTCTCGCACAAATAGCGTCGCTGCCTCAGAGCCCGCTGGAGAAGGCCGAGAGCCTGGAGCAGTTGCGTTGGCTGCAGGCCGGCCTGCGCATCCGCACCGCTGTTTCAGATGCCGTGAGCGTGGGCATAGACACGCCCGCCGACCTTGCCGAAGCCCAACGAATTATTTCAGGCCATGAGTAGCGCGGTTGATAGACAGCAGGCACCTCCAGTCCGCACCTTCGGCCATCTTGAGCTTCCTCCGGAAAGGGTCTACACGACAGCCGGCGGAGCGCGGCTCCACGTAATGAGCGACAGCAGCTGCCCCATGGCGCGCATCTGCGTGATGGCCCGCGGCGGAAAAATTGAGACAACCCGGCCCGCCCTCGCTTCGACGGCGGCCACAGTGCTACCGGAAGGCTCGAAGCGCTACGACGTGGACCGCACGGCAGATATAATTGATTTTCACGGCGCATCGATGGCCGGCAGAAGCTCCGACCACCACACCCGCCTGGACATCACCTCGCTTTCGCGATACATGGGCGAGCTGCTGCCGCTGCTCGAGGCCATTTTGATGGAGCCCGATTTCCCCGAGCTTCGGCTCGAATCCGTCAAATCCATGCTCGCGGCACAGTGTGCCTACAACCGCTCGCGGGTGGACGACATCGCCGAGCGCAACGCCATGACTCTCATAGCCGGAAGGCACAACCCCCACTCTACCGCCCTGCTACCTGAAGACTTTGCCGACATAACAAAGGAGCAGACACTCGACCACCTGCACCGCATCATGTGCAGGAACAATATCGACATTTTCATGAGCGGTGGCATCAGCGATGAGCTCGAACGGAAAGTGGCCCAGATGGCCGATAACCTTCCCCAGGGCTGCAGCACCGCCATTGACATCATGCCATTCGAGGCGGAAGAACCGCAGACGGTGAACATCGAGGTGGAGGGCGCGGAACAGTGCGCCGTGGAAGCCATGATTCCTGCTGTGCCGCGCAGCCATCCCGACTATATCCCGCTCCGGCTGGCCGTTACGGCCATGGGTGGCTTTTTCGGCAGCCGCCTGATGCAGAATATCAGGGAAGACAAGGGACTGACCTATGGCATATCCGCGTCGCTGTGCGGCATCCGGGAAGGAAGCTATGTGGATATTTCCGCCCAGTGCGCTCCGCACTACACTGAGAAGTTGCTCGACGAACTGCGGGCGGAGCTCGTGAAGATGGCCACCGTGCCGCTGAGCGACGACGAGATGCTGCGTATGCGCCTTTATGAGCAGACGCGCCTCGCCTCCGTGCTCGACAACGCCATCGCCACCGGCGACCACTATATCACGGCCATGATCACAGGAATGCCCACGGGCTACTTCGCGCTCCAGGAACAAATCACATCCACCATCACCCCCGTGCAGATAGCCGATGTATCTGCCCGTTACCTGCTTCCCGACAATCTCAGGATTGCAATAGCCGGCCGGTAACTATTCAGCGAATTGCGGGGGAAGACTCGCGCACAGGCGCAGAGAAATATGGGAAGAACCATATATCTGGCTCAAAGAGCGTCGGAGACGCGTCATTCCTTAACCTCGGTCGAGCGCAGCGAGGCCTGAGGTACCACACCAAGAGGCCCCGGCGCTTCGGAGATGCGCTGTTTTCACACAGATTTGTGTAATTACACCGCGTCTCCGACGCTCTTTAACCCCGATTTTCAGCTCTTTATATAATTCTTTGCGTCTATGCGCGAGTTTTCTCCTTACGACTTAGCATATAGCTGAATAGTTGCGTCGGCCCCGGATAAGGTTAAAGTAAGTTAAAGCGCTTGCAGGTTTCGGATAAACTCCCTACCTTTGCACCCGTAAAACATCGCGGGGTGGAGCAGTGGTAGCTCGTTGGGCTCATAACCCAAAGGTCGTAGGTTCGAGTCCTGCCCCCGCCACTAAAT
>CAYUUN010000061.1:0-13205 GCA_964447895.1 uncultured Bacteroides sp.
AAATATTTAGTTAAAATACCAAATTTCCTTGCATGGCAACATAGAAGGACAAAAGGGGCAGAAGAAACAAAAAAATATTTTTTTTGAGGGGGGGGGTAATAGCTAATTTAGCTATTATAGCTATGGTAGCTAAAAATAGCTATTTTAAGGCTTTAAGGTGGGGGCGCTTGAAAAGCGCCCTTCCACTAATCCGGCTGTGAGGGGGGGGACGCTTGAAAAGCGTCCCTCCACTAATTTTTTCTCTGCGCCTTTGCGCGAGTTTTCCCATATGCAAAGCCAATTCGCTGAATAGTTACGATTAGGGATTTTTGTGTTAAAAAGAGTTAAGAAGGGGGCGATAGTGGAAATTTTGGTTAAATTTGCGTGATGAATTGCGCGACGGCACCATGAACGTCGCGGCCATGACACAGAAAGGATAGAGATTATTAATACATAACTTAAGTTTTTTACAAAAAAATTCTGCATGAAGAACATTTGTTTTCAAATGACTCGGAAGGCTTGGCTCGTGCTGGCAGCAGTGCTGTGCCTGTCTTTCCCGGCATTGGCGCAAAATGTCATCGTGACGGGTACGGTGTACGAGCCCGACGGTGAACCCGCCATCGGCGCCAGCGTCACGCTGAAAGGCCAGACGACGGGCGTAGCTACCGATATCGACGGTAACTATCGCATCTCCGCCCCCTCCAACGCCACCCTGGTATTTTCCTACATCGGCTACAACACCCAGGAGGTGGCCGTGGACGGCCGCAGCCACATCGACGTGACCCTCGAGACGAACTCGGTGGCCATGAACGAGCTGGTGGTCGTGGGCTACGGCATGGTGAAGAAGAGCGATGCCACGGGCTCTGTGGCCGTGGTGAAGCCGGATGAAATCGAGGCCGGCCTGGCCTCGACGGCCCAGGACCTGCTGGTGGGCGCAAGCCCCGGCGTGGTGGTGACCACCGACGGCGGCAACCCTGCGGGCGGCGCGAGCATCCTCATCCGCGGCGGTGCGTCGCTGGCAGCCAGCAACGCGCCTCTGATTGTGGTGGACGGTGTGCCCATGGACGGCAACACGGTGAAGGGCTCGAGCAATGCCCTGGGCCTGATTTCGCCTGAAAACATCGAGAGCATGACCATCCTGAAGGACGCTTCGGCAACGGCTATATATGGTTCGCGCGCGAGCAACGGTGTGATCATCATCACCACCAAGAAGGGCCAGAGCGGCAAGCCGCAGGTGAACTTCACGGCCAACATGTATGTGAACACTCCCCGCAAGACCATGAACATGATGAGCGGCAGCGAGTTTGCCGCCTTCGTGACGGACTACTACGGCGCCGATAGCGCCCCCGCCGGCGCGCTGGGCGTGAACGGCGTGCTGTACAGCACCGACTGGCAGAAAGAGGTGCTCCGCACCAGCGTGAGCAGCGACTATTCGCTGAGCGTGGGCGGCACGGCCGGCTTCCTGCCCTATCGTGTGTCCGTGAGCTACACGGGCAACAACGGTGTGATAAAGACTTCGAGCATGGACCGCGCCACGGCCGGCATCAACCTCACGCCTAAGTTCTTCGACGACCTGCTGAGCGTGAACCTGAACGTGAAGGGCGCCTGGATCTCGAACCACTACGAGAAGGGCGTGCTGGGCGGCGCCGTGAGCTTCAACCCCACGCTGCCCGTGTTCATGCCCGGCGGCAACAATCTGCTGAACTACACCAGCTATGCCGGCGCGGGCGCGCTGCTGAGCGGCGACACCGGCGCGAGCATCAACACCATCGAGAGCCTGAACCCCGTGTCGCAGCTGCAGAACTACCACTGCAAGAGCGATGTGTGGCAGAGCATCGGCAACCTGATGCTGGACCTGCGCATGCCCTTCCTGCGCGAGCTGCGGGCCAACCTGAACCTGGCCTACGACTACAGCCACGGCAAGTGCTACAACTACAACGACCCCTTCTCGCCCGCCTCGTGGAGCGCCGGCCACTATGTGGCAGGCAGCGACAACATCGTGCGCGACGGCTATTCGAGCCGCTACAATGAAGACGAAAAGCGCTACAGCCTGCTGCTCGACTTCTATCTGAACTACAACAAGGAATTCAAGGCCATCAACTCGACGCTGGACGTGACGGCCGGCTACTCCTGGCAGCACTTCAAGCTCGAGGGCAACAACTACTCGCAGAACTATGCTCCCGGCCAGGACTTCGACGGCTACCAGCGCACGCCCACCGTGTACTACAGCAAGCCCTATCAGCTGCTGAGCTACTTCGGCCGCGTGAACTACACGCTGATGGACCGCTATCTGCTGACGGTGACGGTGCGCCGCGACGGCACCAGCCGCTTCAGCAAGAACACGCGCTGGGGCTCGTTCCCCTCGGTAGCCCTGGGCTGGAAGCTGCTCGACGAGAGCTTCATGGAGGGCGCCCGCTCGTTCATGAACGAGCTGAAGCTGCGCGCCGGCTACGGTATCACCGGCCAGCAGGACCTGGGCGAGGACTACCTCTATTTCTACATGCCCGTGTTCAACCAGAGCACCAACATGAACCAGCAGTATCTGGGCCCCGACGGCAAGCTGCACTACACCGTGATGCCCGCCGCCTACAACACCACCCTGAAATGGGAGGAGACGCACACCTGGAACGTGGGCCTCGACTTCGCCTTCCTCAACAACCGCATCAGCGGTAGCATCGACTGGTACAAGCGCAAGACCAAGGACCTGCTGACGGTGGCCACCTATCCCGTGGGCTCCAACCTGAGCAACCGCGGCCCGCAGAACCTGGGCGACCTGGAAAACACCGGTATCGAGTTCAACCTGCTGACGCGCCCCGTCGTGACCAAGGAATTCACCTGGAGCAGCAACTTCAACGTGGCCTGGAACAAGAACAAGGTGACCCGCCTGGCCGAAGGCGCCGACTCCACCACCGGAAGCGTGGGCACGGCCGGTAACATCCAGAAGCACCAGGAAGGCTTCCCGGCATTCTCCTTCTGGGTGTATGAGCAGGTCTACAACCAGGACGGCACCCCGCTCGAGGGTGTGTTCGTAGACCGCAACGGCGACGGCGAGATCACCAGCGACGACCGCTATCTCTACCACTCGAAGGACCCCGCCGTGACGCTGAACTGGCAGAACACCTTCAACTACAAGAACTGGGACTTCGGCTTCACGCTGCGCTCCAGCATAGGCAACTGGGTGTACAACAAGAACGAGGTGGACAACGCCTTCATCTCGCGCACATCCACCCCCCCGCTGGGCAACCTGATGAACGACGCCTATCTGTGGCACACCACCAAGACCGACGCCATGCAGCTGAGCGACTACTTCGTGCGCAACGCTTCGTTCGTGCGCTGCGACAACATCTCCCTGGGCTACACCTGGAACGAGCTGCTGGGCAACAAGCTGCGCATCCGCCTCTACGGCGCCGTGCAGAATCCCTTCGTGATCACCCGCTACAAGGGCGTAGACCCCGAGGTGGGCAGCGGCATCGACGCCAGCGTCTATCCCCGCCCCACCACCTACACCCTCGGTCTCGTGGCTTCCTTCTAATTTCTTCAAAAACGACTCATACACAATATGAAACTATATAAATTCGCAGCTATTGCCTGCGCCGGTCTCGCCCTGGCCACCACGTCGTGCGTAAACGACCTCGACGTGACGCCGGACGACCCCCAGACCAAGCTTGAGATCTCTACCACCGACGAGTGGTACGGCTACCTTGGCAGCCTCTACGGCGCGCTGCTCTACGAGGGCAATATCTCCTGGCCCGGCTACAACGACGGCGACGGCGTGTACATGCGCTGCCACTGGAACCTGCAGTCGCTTACGGCCGACGAGGCCGTGATCGTGAACAAGTGGAACGACCCCGGCTACCACGCCCTCTTCGAGCACACCTGGCTCGACAACAACGGCTGGATCTACCTGGCCTATGCCCGCGAGGCCGACCTGGCCCGCAAGGCTTCGACCTTCATCAACATCCTGGGCACTGCCGGCGACCTGCTCACGGACGCCGAGAAGACGGCTTTCGCCGCCGAGGCCCGCGTGCTGCGCGACTATGCCTACTACTGCATGATCGACCTCTTCGGCCTGGGCCCCTGGGTGACTGAAGAGCAGGAGACCGGCGTGATTCCGCCCACCTACGACCGCAAGCAGCTCTTCGAGGCTACCGTGGCCGACCTGGTGGACGCCCTTCCCTCCGTGCCCGCGGCTGCCGAGCAGACCTACGGCCGCGTGAGCCGCGAAGCCGGCTACATGCTGCTGGCCAAGCTGTATCTGAACGCCGAGGTGTACACCGGCACTCCGATGTACGACAAGTGTGCCGAGGCCTGCAAGGAGGTGCTCAAGGGCGGCTTCCAGCTGGCTCCGGAGTATAAGTATCTCTTCTGCGGCAGCAACGACAAATATGCCCGCAACGGCGGCGAGCTGCTGTGGGTGGCCCCGCAGCAGGTGGGCGCCATGGAGAGCTGGGGCGGCACCACCTACCTTACGGCCGGCGCCTACTGCGAAGTGATGCCCGCCGACGTGCTGGCATCCTACGGCTGCGGCATCACTCCCTGGAGCGGCCTGAAGGTGAAGCCCGAGCTGTACAACGCCTTCGAGCCCGGCGACAAGCGCGCGCTGTTCTACACCGACGGTTTCACCAACTCGGTGGAAAATCTCGACGACTACGAGCACGAGGGCTACGTGTGCGTGAAGTACCGCTACACCATGGAGGACAACTACGACAACGACCCGGCCGCCGGTCCCACCTACACGAGCACCAGCGGCATGTGCGACACGGACTATCCCGTGTTCCGCCTGGCCGACACCTATCTGATGCTGGCCGAGTGTGAGAAGCGCGGCGTGAGCGGCTGCGACGGCCTGAAGTATTTCAACCTGGTGCACGAGCGCGCCGGCCTGGCCCCCGTGACCACCTACTCGCTGAGCGACGTGCTGCACGAGCGCCAGTGCGAGCTCTACTGGGAGGGCTTCCGCCGCAGCGACCTCATCCGCTTCGGCCTGTTCACCGGCAGCAGCTATCTGTGGAGCTGGAAGGGCGGCCTGGCAGGCGGCGCCTCCATCCCCGAGTACCGCAACGTGTTTGCCATTCCTTATTCCTACGTTTCTGTAATAGGCCAGAACCCCGGCTACTAATAAACCACGAATACAATGAAAAAGCTTAGCATACTTCTGAGCGCGCTGGCAGTGGCAGGCCTCTGGGCCTGTAAGGACGACACCACTCCCGTGGTGAACGTGCCCGACAGCTTCACGCTCAACACGCCGCCCACGGCCGAGCAGTACTACGAACTGACGCCCGACGGCACCATCACCCTGACCTGCTCGCAGCCCGACTACGGCTTCATCGCCGCCGCCAGCTACAGCGTGGAGATCTCGCTGGACAAGCAGGCCACCTACGCCATCAACAGCAACGACCCCTCGAAGGCTGCGTTCACCATCAAAGACGCCGATGTGGCCACCGGCCTGTGCGAGCTGCGCGGCATCAAGAGCCCGGACGACTACACCGACGCGGGCTATCAGCCCCTCTACATCCGCGCCGTGGCCACCCTGCTCAAGGACGGTACCGGCCTGGTGAAGAGCAACTGGATTGAGCTGCAGCACGTGAAGGGCTACTTCGCTATCCCCACTCCGGGCTACATCTACCTGGTGGGCGCATGCTCGGAATGGACCATGAACGAGACCGAGACGCTGCGCAACTGGCGCCTCTATGAGAACGACAACGCCATAGGCTCGAAGATCTACAGCGGCGTGTTCGACGTGCCCGCAGGCCAGGCCATGTTCCGCTTCTACACCGAGCTGGACGGCAACTGGGACACCTACTCCTACGGCCCCTGCAACAACAACAACGGCCACACCGTGGAAGACAGCGGCGCCCTGAACGTGGACTGCTCCTTCACCGACGGCCTCTTCGAGGACGGCCTGAAGGCCACCAAGGACAACTTCAACTTCGTGGGCTGGCCCGGCGGCAAGATGACCATCATCGTGGACATGAGCGTGGAGAACAACATGACCGTGACCATCACCGAGGGCGAGCACGATGTGACCGTGACGAGCTACGTGTACATGGTGGGCAACAACGCCGGCTGGACCACTCCCTCCGTGGAGGCCTACGACGCCTGGAAGCTGGCCGATGAAAGCGGCGACGGCATCTTCACCGGCACCTTCCAGATGCCTGCCGACTTCGGCCCCGACGGCGATGTGCTCTACTGCCGCTTCTACAAGAACCCCGCAGGCTGGGCTCCCGCCGAGTGGTCGGCCGACGCCGACGGCGGCAACGTGGAGGTTTCCGCAGGCATCTCCTATCCCACCTTCCCCGGCGAAGGCTGCTTCCAGATGGCCGGCGCCGCCGGTCACAGCCTCACCGTGACCCTCGACACCAATAACGAAGCCGTAACATTCACCCTCAACGACTGAATAAGATGAAAAAACTGCATATATTCGGTGCGCTGGCCCTGGGCCTCGCCCTCGCCGCATGCGACCAGGTGGAGGAAAACTTCGGCCAGCCGCAGACCAACCCGCAGGAGGCACCCTTCGGCACCGACGCCATAGCCGTGACCCCCGACAACGGCACCACCATCGTGCTGGCCGCTCTGAATGAGGGCGGCACCCCCGCCACCCTGGCGCAGACCGCCCTGGCCGACGCCCCCGAGGGCTACACGCTGAGCTTCAAGGCCCAGCTGGCCACCGCCGAGGACTTTGCCGGCGCCGTGGAGCTGCCCGTGAAGACCGATGCCGCCGGCGCCGTGACGGCTGCCGCCGACGAGCTGCAGACGCTCTACAGCTCCATCACCAAGGACCCGCGCGAGGCCACGGTGTATATCCGCTATGCGGCCTACGCCCAGAACGGTACCACGCTGGTGCGCATGGGTGGCGACGACTTCTACTTCGGCCCCTATGCCTACAGCATCAAGCCTTTCGACGCCGCCAAGGAGATAGCCGACGGCTACACCCTTGAAATCGCCGCCGGCGACGACTTCTCCGCCGCCACGGCCTTCCCCTTCGGCCACAGCTCCGCCAGCCCCTACGACGACCCCTCTTTCAGCGTGGTGGCCACCTTCACCGATGCCGAGTATCAGGCAGGCCTGAAGTGGCGCGTGGTGTCGAGCACCGGTCTGGTCTACGGCCCCGCCGGCGCCACCGATGCCAGCGGCGACCTCATGGAGGGCGCTCCCGCCGGCAACATCGTGAGCGGTTCGCCCCTGCTGATGACCATCGACATGAGCACCGACCTCTACGACTACAAGCAGGCCTACGAGCAGATGTACACCCCCGGCACCTCCAACGGCTGGACCGGCGGCGCATCGCAGACGCTCACCACCACCGACTATGAGACCTACACGGGCCTCGTGGTGATCGAGAGCGGCGACGGCTTCAAGATCAACCCCGATCCCGACTGGATGGGCCACGACATGGGCGTGAAGGCCGATCCCGTGAAGAATGTGGCCGAGGACGGCACCATCTCCTACACGGGCGTGGCCAACGGCAGCAACAACATCAAGACCGACATCGCCAAGGGCCTCTTCTACGTGGTGTTCAACTCCAGCACCAAGGAGTTTACGCTCACCTACCTGAGTACGCTGGGCATCATCGGCGGCTTCAACGGCTGGGCCGAGAGCATCGCCCTGCAGCCTTCGGCCGACATGCTGGTGTGGACGTCGCCTGCAACGGAGTTCCCCGCCGGCTGTGAGTGGAAGATCCGCGCCAACGACGGCTGGGACATCAACTGGGGCGGCGACGCTGCCGACCTGGTGTTCAACGCCGGCAACCTCACCACGGCCGACGCAGGCACCTACGTGGTGACCGTGAACTTCGGCAGCCACCCCTACACCGCCACCGCTACAAAGCAGTAATCCCCCATTTACTCCAATATAAAAGCAAGCCCTTCCGGGCTTGCTTTTTTTGTGTGTAAGATCGCAAATAATGGAGGGACGCTTTTTAAGCGTCCGCCTCCTAAAAGAGTAAGATACAAAAGGCTTTTTAAGCGTCCGCCTCCTAAAAAAGTAAGATACAAAAGGCCAAAAGCATCAAAAGAAACAAAAAAACCGCTGAACGGGGAGCGTCGGGGTGTTGGACCCCTACAGGGCCCATGGGGGTCATGGTATCGACGTGAACCACAAGCCGCGCACGGCTCTGCCGCGCTTGCTGCCTGTCAACCGGCTCTGGGGTGGGTGGGATTGCGCGGGCCATGTGGCGGTGGGGTGGCCTCGCGCAAAGGCGCAGAGGATAATATAAGCGGCTGAAAATCATGGAGGGACGCTTTTTAAGCGTCCGCCTCCTCAAAAGTAAGATACAAAAGGCCAAAAGCATCAAAAGAAACAAAAAAACGCTGAACGCGGAGCGACGGGGCGTTGCGTACGCCTGCGCCGCTGGCCTTTACGGCTACTTTCTTAAATTCTCCGTTCTGTAACATTATTTCGGGATTTAATTTATTTCGTGTATTGGTGTGGTGATTGGTGCCCGTCGAGCCGTTAGCGCAGCTGTTGACCGTTTACCAGAGCTCGCAGTTTACGACCTCTTTTTGTACCGCTATTGTTTCCTTATTGAGCACCTTTTTAAGGTCTGCGACGAACGGCTTAACTTGCTCCGTCGATGTAAAAAGAATCTCGACGCGGAGGGTGTGCTCGGTGGTAAATGTTCCGTCCTGGTGCTTGTACACCCCAGTTGCCTCGCTGATGGTGCAACCGTCAAACATTGCCGAGGCTATGTTTGAAATGATTTTGTAGGCGTCCAGCGTGTGGACTTCCTGCTGTTTGCTGTCTTTGTCGTTCAGCCCGACAAAAAGCGTGAATTTTGTTATCATTTTCTTTAACTTTTTCGCTACCTTTGTAGCACATTTTTTTTAACTTTTGCCCCGGTTAGTACTTCGTGAGGAGGAACGCCGGGCGTTTTCGTTTCCTCTCCTTTGGACCCCTACAGGGCCCATGGGGGTCCTGGTATCGACGTGAGCCACAAGCCGCGCACGGCTCTGCCGCGCTTGCATGTGGCTAAGTACGGGGCTGCGGCTCTGCCGCAGGGCTGCGCGCACGGCTGTGCCGCGCTTGCTGCCTGTCAACCGGCCCTGGGGTGGGTGGGATTGCGCCGGCCCTGGGGTGGGGGACGCTTAAAAAGCGTCCCTCCATTATCGCCGGGGCGCGCTCGGCGTGGGGGTGGCTGGTCATGCGGGGGGTGGACGCTTAAAAAGCGTCCCTCCATTATCGCCGGGGTGCTCGGGTGGGGGTGGCCGGCCATGTGGCGGAGGACACTTTGAAAAGCGCGCCCCCTTATGGCCTCGCACGGCGCCGAGTAAGTGCGGCGTAGCCGTGCGCGCAGTCCGGCGGCAGCGCCGCCGCACGTATATAGCCACATGCAAGCGCGGCAGAGCCGTGCGCAGCTTGTGGTAACCAGGCCATCTCATATGAAAACAGAGCCTCGTAGAGGTTCAACTCCCCATAAACATACGCCCCGCTAAACTCGGAGCCTTCCCGGGGTCGGAGGCGGGACCTGCGGCTACGCGCACGGCTGTGCCGCGCTTGCTGCCTGTCAACCGGCCCTGGGGTGGGTGGGATTGCGCGGGCCATGCGGGGGTGGACGCTTAAAAAGCGTCCCTCCATTATTGCTCGGGACGCTCGGCGCGGGGGTGGCGGGCCCTGGGGTGGGGGACGCTTAAAAAGCGTCCCTCCATTATTGCTCGGGACGCTCGGCGCGGGGGTGGCGGGCCCTGGGGTGGGGGACGCTTAAAAAGCGTCCCTCCATTATCGCTCGGGACGCGCTCGGCGCGGGGGTGGCCGGCCATGCGGGGGTGGACGCTTAAAAAGCGTCCCTCCATTATCGCTCGGGACGCGCTCGGTGCGGGGGTGGCCGGCCATTTGGCGGTGGACGCTTAAAAAGCGTCCCTCCATTATCGCCGGGGCGCTCGGTGCGGGATTGGGCGGGCCATGCGGGGGTGGACGCTTAAAAAGCGTCCCTCCATTATCGCCGGGGCGCTCGGCGTGGGGGTGGCCGGCTATGCGGGGGTGGACGCTTAAAAAGCGTCCCTCCATTATCGCCGGGGCGCTCGGCGTGGGGGTGGCCGGCCATGCGGGGGTGGACGCTTAAAAAGCGTCCCTCCATGATTTTCAGGGCTTGCTTTTTTCGGGGCAAAGTGCTACCTTTGCGCTACGAAACCAATCAACCCCCCATGCCATGCGACACATCTTCGCTTTTTTGCTTATAGTTCTCGCCGCGGCTACGGCCACGGCGGCCAAAGTCGACACCATAACCGTGCCGGCACGTCATCTCGACTCGCCCATGCGCGTGTCGGTGGTGGTGCCTGATGCGGCCTCGCCGGCCCACCCTGTGCCGGTGGTGTATATACTCAACGGCTACGGCGGCGACTATTCGTCGTGGCTGAAGGTGACGCGGCCCGACCTGCCGGCCCTGGCCGACGCCTACGGCATGATGTTCGTGATGCCGGACGGCCGCGATTCGTGGTACTGGGACAGCCCCCTGAAGCCCGGAATGCAGATGGAGTCGTTCGTCACGCGCGAGCTGGTGCCCTATATCGACGGTAATTTCCCCACCATAGCGTCGCGCGACAAGCGCGCCATCACGGGCCTGAGCATGGGCGGCCACGGCGCCCTGTATCTGGCCGCGCGCCACCCCGACATCTGGGGCAGCGCGGGCTCCATGAGCGGCGGCGTGGACATCCGTCCCTTCCCCAAGTCGTGGAAGATGCAGGAGCTGCTGGGGCCTGCCGATGAAAACCGCGAGGTGTGGAACAGCCACACCGTGGCCACCATCCTGCCGGCCATCGAGCCTGGCAGCCTCAACATCACGATAGACTGCGGCGTGGACGATTTCTTCGCGCCTGTGAACCGCAGCCTGCACCAGGCGCTGCTCGACGCGGGCGTGCCCCACGACTACACCGAGCGCCCGGGCCGCCACAGCCACCCCTATTGGGCCAACAGCATTCTCTACCACCTGGTGTTCTTCAACGAGGCTTTCAAGCGCCAATGATTCTCAACGAGCTCGAAATCACCAATTTCAAGAACATAGGCCATGCCCGGCTGGCCTTCTCGCCCAAGGTGAACTGCCTGCTGGGCGACAACGGCATGGGCAAGAGCAACCTGCTCGACGCGCTCCATTTCCTGAGCTTCACGAAGAGCTTCACGGGCGCGCCGGACCAGATGCTCATCCGCTCCGGCGAGGACTTCGCCATCCTGCGCGGCAGCTACACCCGCAGCGGCACGCCGGAGGAGATAATAGCCGGCCTGCAGCGCGGCCGCCGCAAGAGCTTCAAGCGCGGCGGCAAGGAGTATAAGCGCATCAGCGCCCACATAGGGCTGCTGCCGCTGGTGATGGTGAGCCCGGCCGATATGGACCTGATAAGCGGCAGCGGCGAGGAACGCCGCCGCTTCGCCGACATGGTGATAAGTCAGGCCGACCCGCGCTATCTCGACGCCGCCATCCGCTACGCCGGGCTGCTGGAGCAGCGCAACCGCCTGCTGCGCGACGGCGTGGCCGACGCGGCCCTGCTCGAGACCATAGACTTTCAGATGGACGCTCCGGCGGCCTACATGGCCCGCGCGCGCCACGAGTGGACGCGGCAGCTGGCAGCCATCTTCGAGCGCTATTACGGTGCCATCTCCGGCTCGGCCGAGCATCCGTCGATAGCCCTGGTGTCGCACCTGGGGCCCGACGGCACCGGGCCGTCGCTCTCGGCGCTGCTGCGCGAGCGCCTGGGGCGCGACACGGCCATGCGCCACACCACCGCGGGCCCGCACCGCGACGACCTGGAGCTCACGCTCGACGGTCTGCCCGTGCGGCGCACCGCCTCGCAGGGCCAGTGCAAGACCTTCACGATAGCCCTGCGCCTGGCGCAATACGAGTTTCTCGCGCGTGCCTGCGGCATGCAGCCGCTGCTGCTGCTCGACGACATCTTCGACAAGCTCGACGCCGGCCGCGTGGAGCGCATCATAGCCACTGTGGCCGCCCCCGGCGCCTTCGGCCAGACATTCATCACCGACACAAACCGCCGCCATCTCGACGAAATCGTGGCCCACATGGGCGCCTCCCACAGCCTGTGGAGCGTGGAGCGCGGCGCCTTCACGCCCATCACCGCATGAAACGCACCGAGCCCCGGAGCATAGGCCAGCTCATAGAGCAATTCGTGGACTCGAGCGGCGCCCGCGACAGCTACGATGCCCAGCGCATCTGCTATCTCTGGGCCGAAATCATGGGGCCCACCATCAACCGCCACACGGCGCGCCGCTGGGTCGACGCCGGCACCCTCCACGTGGTCATCACCTCGGCGCCGCTCAAGAGCGAGCTGGGCATGATGCGCACCACCATCGTCGACCGCCTGAACGAGGCGGCCGGCAAAAACGTTATCAATGCAATAGCTTTTCACTGACATGAACGTACCTGAGCCCACCTTCACCTTCCGCCACCGCACCCCCGTGCAGCTGCGCTTCCTCGACATCGACCCCATGGGGCATGTGAACAATTCCATCTACTTCCAGCTCATGGACCTGGCCAAGGTGAAATATTTCACCGCCCTGGGCGGCGTCTTCGACGGCAAGGCCGAAAGCCTCGTGATCGTGAACATCACCTGCAACTTCTACTCGCCGGCCTATCTCGAAGAGCCCATCGAGGTGCTCACCGGCATCGAGAGCATAGGCGACAAGTCGCTGCGCCTGGAGCAGCGCGTGGTAAACGCCACCACCGGCGACGTGAAATGTGTGTGCCACACCATCATGGCCGGCTTCGACCCCATCAACGTGCGCTCGGTGCCCATCACCGACGAGTGGCACGAAAAAATCTCGGCCTTCGAGCAGCGCCCGCTGTAAAAAACGCGGAAAACGCGCCCGCAAGCGGCCGAAATGCATTTTTTTGAAAAAAAAGTGCCGAAATATTTGCAAGATTCACAAAAGTGCCCTAACTTTGCACTCGCAAAAGCAACGAAGCTAATGCCTCTCCACCGAGAGCCAAGCGAGGCTAATGTTAAACGGTGTGGTAGTTCAGCTGGTTAGAATACCTGCCTGTCACGCAGGGGGTCGCGGGTTCGAGTCCCGTCCATACCGCCAGAGGAGAGAGGAGAATGAGAAATAGCAGTTTCTTCGGAAATAGCGTTTCTCATTCTTTTTTTTATGCCCGCCCCGCCCGGTTGTGGGAGATACAAAAAAACACAAACGGCAAAAGAAGGCTCAAGCCGTACTTCCGGTGCATAAGATTAAAAAATAGGCAACGATAAAGAGCTGTAGGGACGCTCCATGGAGCACTGCTGTCC
>CAYUUN010000062.1:0-13012 GCA_964447895.1 uncultured Bacteroides sp.
GCAAAGGTAGAACGATTACCAACACCCAGCAATATGCAACCGCGGACGGCTGTACCGCTGCGCTCGACCTGAGGTTAAGGAACGTCGCGTCTCCGACGCTCTCTAATTCTGAATTAGAGCGACTTATATGTTTCTCTGCGCCTCTGCGCGAGTTTTCCTATGCTACTGACCCACTTAGCTGAACAGTTGCAGCGGGGATGTGTAAAATGTTAATTTAAGTGAAGTGGAATAAACCTTTTCGTCGCGGCAGCGTCTTATCTGTGTACAAAACGGAAACAATAAGCTTCAAAAAACAGAAAACATTATGAAAAAGAAAATTCTCACTCTCGCTATCGCACTCGTGGCTGCCGCAGGTATCGGCACCATGGCACAGAACCACAACACCGACTGCGCCAAGAAGGGCCACAAGGGCAACTGCGACAAGAAAGAGCTCCCCTGCATGAACCGCGCCCAGGCCGATAGCCTCGAGGCCACAGTGCTCTTCGACGGCATACAGCTCACCGCCGACCAGAAAGCAAAAATCAACGAACTGCGCGCCGACAAGGCCAAGGCCCGCGCCGAGGCCCGCAAGGTAGAGAAGGAGGCCCGCGCTGAGATGGGCAAGAACCGCATGGATGCCCGCAAGGCCGAAGCTAAGGCCGACCTCGAGAAGATGAAACAGATTCTCACCCCCGAGCAGTATGTGGTCTATCTCGAGAACATGGTCACCGCCGGTCCCCGCGCCAATCGCGGCGTAAAGATGGACGGCCGTGCTCCCCGCCACGACGCCAAGGGCATGAAGGCCCGCGACGGCAAGGGCAAGGAACAGAACCGCGACGCGCGCGCCCCCAAGAAAGCTGAGCGCAAGTAAGCCCCACGCACCACACTATATCGACACACGAGCGTCCCGCCACTCTCCGGCGGGACGCTTTTTCGTTTTTCTCCCTGCGTGGTTCTAATGAAGATGGCGCAGAGCACCCCGATATGGGGTTGGCCAATATAAGAAAAGAGAACGGGAAAGCTGATAAAAGATTCTCGGCGGCTCGGAGCGAGTGCTTTTGATGCTTTAGGCTGGCTCTTAGTCTTCGCTGAAGTGGCGCAGCACGCGGCGGTAGGAGGTGAAGATCTTGCTTTTGCTCACGAAGCCCACGTAGCGGCCGTGGTCCACCACGGGCAGGTTCCAGGCGCCGGTGTCGTCGAAGATTTTCATCACGCGGTCCATGCTCATGCCCACTTCGATGCGTGCCGGCGGCATGGACATGAATTTACTCACGTACATCTTGCGGTAGAGGTCGGGCCGGAACATGATGTTGCGTATCTCGTCGAGCACCACTATGCCTTTGAGCATGCCGTCGGCATCGACCACGGGGAAGAGGTTGCGCGAGCTGCGGGCTATGGTGTCGACCATTTCTTTGAGCGACATCTCGGGGCGCACGCTCAGGAAGTCGGTCTCTATCACGTTGTCGATTTTCAGCAGCGTCAGCACGGCCTTGTCCTTGTGGTGGGTGAGGAGCTCGCCGCGTTTTGCCAGACGCATGGTGTAGATGCTGTAGGGCTCGAAGAACTTGATGGTGCCGTAGGCTATGGTGCTCACGATGAGCAGTGGCAGGAACAGATCGTAGCCGCCGGTGAGCTCGGCCGTGAGGAAGATGGCCATCAGGGGCGCGTGCATCACGCCGCTCATGACGCCGGCCATGCCTATGAGGGCGAAGTTCTTGGTGCTCAGCACGGTGTCGAAGCCCACCATGTTGGCCACGAAGGCAAAGAGGAAGCCCGTCATGCAGCCCACGTAGAGCGACGGCGCGAAGGTGCCGCCCACGCCGCCGGCGCCGTTGGTGGCGGAGGTGGCGAATGATTTGGCCAGGATGATGATGCCGATGAACAGCACGATGAACCAGGTTTCGGAGCCCTCGCTGTAGAAGATGGAGCCGTTCACGATGGACGAGGGGTCGCCGTTGAGCAGGCAGTTGATGGAGGTGTAGCCTTCGCCGTAGAGCGGGGGCAGCAGGAACACCAGGGCCGAGAGGATGGTGCAGCCCACGGCGGTGCGCAGCCAGCGGTTCTTGAAGCGCCCGAAGAAGGTCTCCATCATGTTCATGGCGCGGGTGAAATAGAGCGACACCATGCCGCACACGAGGCCCAGCACCACGGCGAAGGGTATCTTGGCCATGTAGAATTCGTCGCTCTGAACGAAGAAGAACTCGAAGTCGTAGCCCGTGTAGGCATAGGCGATGGTGGCCGAGGTGATGGAGGCGATGAGCAGGGGCATGACGCTCACGGTGGTGAGGTCGAGCATGAGCACCTCCAGGGTGAACAGCATACCGGCTATCGGGGCCTTGAAGATGCCGGCGATGCCGGAGGCGGCTCCGCAACCCACGAGAATCATGAGGATGCGGGGCGAAAGGCGGAACATCGAGCCCAGGTTGGAGCCTATGGCCGCGCCCGTGTAGACGATAGGACCCTCGGCGCCCACGGAGCCGCCGAAGCCTATGGTGACCGACGACGCCACCACCGACGAGTAGATGTTGTGGCGCTTGAGGCGGCTCTTGTTCTGGGATATGGCATAGAGCACGCGGGTGACGCCGTGGCTGATGTTGTCCTTCACCACGTAGCGCACGTAGAGGGCCGCCAGCACCACGCCGATGGCCGGGAGCAGGATGTAGAGGTAGTTGCCCCGGGCTATGTTGATGTGGGTGGTGAGCAGGCCGCTGATGGTGTGTATCAGCCACTTGAGCACCATGGCGGCGAGGCCGGCGAAGATGCCCACGAAGAGGGCCAGCACCAGCACGAAGTTTTTCTCCTTGATGTGGTGCTCGCGCCACTGGATGAAGCGCATGAGGGCGGCGTGCAGGCCGTGGCAGTCGGTCTCGGGCGGAGTGCCGGCTCCCAGTTCCTCGTCGTCGTCGGTGAGGCCGTAGCTGTCGTTGGCTGGTTTCGGTGATTCTTTTGTCATATACCTTTTCCGGTGATTACCGTGTTGATGGTGTGGAGGAGAATGCGCATGTCGAGGCCCAGCGAGGCGTTCTCGACATAGAGGATGTCGTAGTTGAGGCGCTCGATCATCTCGTCGACGTTGCGGGCGTAGCCGTATTTCACGATGCCCCACGACGTGATGCCGGGGCGCACGGTGTGGAGCAGGGCCATCTGTGGCGCGCGCTCGGCTATGAGGCGCTCGTAGTGGGGACGCTCCGGGCGGGGGCCCACGATGCTCATCTGGCCCAGGAGCACGTTCCACAGCTGTGGAAGCTCGTCCAGGCGATATTTGCGCAGGAAGGCGCCCACGCGCGTGATGCGGGGGTCGCCATCGCTGCTCAGCCGCGGGCCGGTGGCCTCGGCGTCGGGCCGCATGCTCCGGAACTTCACTATCCGGAAGATGCGCCCGCGCAGCCCCACGCGTTCCTGGCGGTAGAACACCGGGCCCGGGGAGCCCAGCTTCACGGCCAGCGCGATGGCGGCGTAGACCGGCGAGAGCACCACGAGGCCCAGGGCGCTCACCACGATGTCGCTCAGGCGCTTGATGTTGGCCGTGGCGGCCGACATGCCCGGCGCGCTGATGTTGATGAGCGGCTCGTTGACCACGGAGAGCACCCGCGGGCGGTGGGTGAGCACGTTGGCCGAGTCGGCGGGCATGTAGATGCTGCAGCCCAGGGGCACGAAACGCCCCACGAGGGCCGGAATGTCGGCCTGCGCGTCGGCCACGATGATGTCGGCCACCTCGCCCCGGCGCACCATGGCCTCGGCCTCGTCCGTACTGATGCCTCCGGGGCCGGCGAAGGCCACCACCCGGAAGGGATTGCCGGCACCCGGCCGTTGCGTGCGCCGGGCCACGGCCCGGGCCCTCTCGTCCGTACCCACCACTATGGCGGCGGGGATGTTGCCCTCGTGCCGCAGGCGGCGCTTGTCGCGGGCGGTGATGATGTGGCGGCCCATATAGACGGGCACGGCCAGCAGCAGCCACAGGATGGCCAGCAGCTGGTAGTTGAGCAGGCGCTCGGGGATGTCGTCGTTCACCAGCACGGCGAAGTAGATGCCCACGGCGGCCAGGGCCGAGACGGCGGCGGTGTTGAGCACGTTGTCGACGCGGCTCTTGTTGCGCGGCTGGTTGTAGTAGCCCGAAACCACGTATAGTCCCACGCCTATCAGCGGCACCAGCAGCTGCCCCAGGAGCACTGTGCCGCTGAGCATGAAGTCGGCGGTGCCGGGCCAGTCGACGGGCAGCGAGCGGTAGCGCACCAGGTTGAAGATGCACCATCCCAGGTTGAGCAGCAGATAGTCGCTGACGGCATATCGCAGCCGCAGGCGTGTGGTCGTGGTCATTTTCGCAATATCTTGAAGAGGCCTCCGGAGGAGAGTTTGATCACTGTGGAGGGGCGGCCGGCTGCGGGCGGTGCGTCGGCGGGGTCGACGATGGCGTCGACTGCCTCCACTATCTCGGGCGCGAGTTCCCGGAGGGTGCGGGGCGCGGGCATGCCGCTGATGTTGGCCGATGTGGACACGAGCGGCTTGTGCCAGCTGCGGAACAGCGGCAGCGGCACCACGCGCACGCCGGCCGAGCCGTCCGGGGCCAGCAGCTCCGGCGCGAGTCCGCGGGGGGAGTCGTAGACTATGGTGAGGGGCTCGACGGCCGCCTCGAGCAGCTGGTAGCCCACCTCGGGGATGTCGTCGACCCAGCGCTCGAGCATGGCGATGTCCTTCACTAGGGTGATGAGGGCCTTGGCCTCGGCGCGCTGCTTGATGGCGAAGACGCGTCGCACGGCCTCGCTGCTGGTGGCGTCGCAGCCGATGCCCCACACGGTCTCGGTGGGGTAGGCTATCACGCCGCCGCGTGCCAGCACGGCTGCTGCCTCGCTGCTGCGGATGGTCTTGGGGGTGGAGTCAGCGTATGGCATCGTTCTTTATGGTGTTTTGGAGGGCGGCGGCGTGGCGGCGGAAGTCGCGCGAGCCCAGATAGGCGTCGATGCTGTCGGCGTGGGCGCTTCGGTGCAGGTCGGTGCCCACGTAGTCGACCATGCCTTTCTCTATCAGGTGCTCGGCGGTGCGCTTCTCGTCCTTGCCGTAGTGGCCGGCGAGGCTCAGCAGGTTAATCTGAAAGCGGGCGCCGGCATCGTGCAGCGCACGGTAGCGCGCCGGGGCTGTGCGGTAGTAGTGGTAGCGCTCGGGATGCACCAGGATGGGCACGAAGCCCTCCATCTGCAGGTCGAAGACCAGCTGCTCCATGCCCATGCGCTCCTGCATGAAGGAGTTTTCGATGAGCAGGCGGTTGCCGGGCAGCGTCAGCAGGATGCCGCGGCTGCGGTGCTCGTCGAAGAGGTCGTCGAGGCGATACTCGGCCGAGTTGGACAGCACCAGCGGATTGCCGGCGGCGTCGAGGGCTGCCTGAAGCGAGGCGCGGGCGGCCGCGATGGTGTCCGGGGTGTTTTCAAAGGTGTTGCGCGTCACGTGGGGCGAGGCGAAAATGCGCTCGATGCCCCAGCCCTGCATGCGCTCTATCAGCTGCATCGATTCCTCGACCGATGTCGAGCCGTCGTCGATGCCGGGCAGGATGTGGCAGTGGATATCGGTGGAAAACCACAGCCGTGGTGTCTCTTTTTTACTGAAGAAATTGAACATGTTGCTCTCGGGGAGGGTGTCTCAGAATTTCAATGCGGCGCCGATGAGGCCGTGGATGCTCTGCGAGTAGGCTCCGGGCATGATTTCGTAGCGCTTGCACAGGAGGTTTTCGCCGCGGGCGAAGACATCCAGGGCCGGCGTGATGCTGTAGCGGGCGCCGAAGCCCAGGTCGCTCACGCTCTTCATGTTCACGAGCTCCTCGGGCACGTCGAGGGTGCCGTTGATGCTGCACAGTGCGCGGCGACCGGAGCGCAGCTCGTAGCTCAGCGACAGCTCCAGGCGCTCGATGGGGCGCACGGTGGCGGAGGCATTGATCACGGTCTTGGCACGGTCGCGCCACAGATACCAGGCGCCGGTGCGGGAGTTGGGGGCGAACTCGGCCGATGCGCTTACGCTCACCATCTTGCGCCAGTCGTAGGAGGCGCGGATGCCAGCGTGGGCGCCCCGGATGTCCATGGGCGCGAACGTGCTCGAGAAGGGCTCGCTCGGGTCCGCTCCCAAGCCGTAGGGCATCAGCCAGTCGTTGGCCTTGGCCCAGCCGCCGAAGATTTCGACAGACGCGCCGGCAAAGGGACCGATGCACACGCCGGCCTCGAAGGTCACGGGCACGTGGCTGCGGCCCATGCGCAGGCCCACGGGGGCGAAGGGAGTGATGTCGAAGAGCGAGCGCTCGGAGTTGAGCACCTCGCCGCCGCCGGCGCGCGCGTGGATGGAGAAGGCGCGGGCCGAGTAGCTGAGCATCACGTCCGGCGCCACGTGCAGCGTCTTGCCCTCGCCGCCGGTGGCTATGTCGACGCGTGCGCCGAGTTTCATGGCCGGTCCCGCGCTGTGGCCGAAAGCAAAGTAGGGCGTGGCCGAAACCAGGCCTATGGTGCTCGCGGGGTAAGTCTCGTAGTCGTAGGTCTCCGGCCGCGCGAGCATGTCGGCCTTGAGCTCGAGGCCCACGCGGCTGTGGTTGTCGAGGCCGCCAATGCGGCCGATCACGCCCGCGGCCATTCCGAAGCGTTTTTCGGTGCCGTCGGGGCGATGGCCGGCTCCCAGGAGGTCTTCGTGGCGGGGCGAGTAGCCGAAGGTGTGCAGGAAAGCGTCGGCGTGGTAGCCAATGCGCCCTGCGCGGCCGTACCAGGCCACGTCCACGTCGGCCATGCCCAGCGCGCGGTATCTCTCGCCTATGGGCGAAGTGACGCCGCCGAAGCCGTAGGAGGCCGAAGCCGTGAGCACGCCGGCGCGCCCGAAGCGGTGGTCGAAGTTGGCTCCCACGGTGCCGATGTTGTAACCTATATTATCGGCAGGAATAATGTCCTCGGGCTCCTTGTAGGACGTGCCGTCGAACTGTGCCCACACGCCCAGGCGTGTGTCGTGGGTGCGCAGGATGTTGTAGCCGGCCGAAACGCCCAGGTTGTAGACCGGGAAGTAGCCCAGCGAGGCGTAGCCGCGGTAGGGCGACAGGGCGAAGGTGTCGGCCCACGCCGCCGGAGCGAGCAGCGAGGCGGAGCGCGTGACGGTGCCCATGCCGGTGTACTCGGCCATGTCGAGCCGCGCGGGCTCGATGGCCACGGCTGCCGTGGCTGGGTGCACTGTCGACGGCCGCGTGGCGGCGCGCTCGGCCGGCACCACGGTGCGGTCTACGGTGATTTCGGTGCTCAGTTTCTGCGCCGAGGCCGTGGAGGCGGCGCATAGCAGGAGGATGTATGCTGTCTTTTTCATTTCAGTCGGCTGTCAATCATTTCAAAGATGTCGGTTTCGGTGCCGGGATAGTTGTCGCGCAGGGCCTTGATATACTCCTTGGCCTCGAAGGTCTTGCCCTCGGCGGCGTAGACGTCGCTGAGCACGATGAAGCCGCGCGCCAGCCAGTAGGCGTGGGGCGTGCCGCTGCCCGTGAGGGCGTCGGCGGCGGCGCGTGCCTCGGCCGTGTGGCCGTCGTCGAGCAGGCTCTGGGCCAGGTAGTAGGCGGCCTTGGCGCCGTACACATCGTCGGTGGCGCCGGCTATCGACTGCCACTGCTCGCGAGCCTCGGCGCGGTGGCCGGTGGCTTCGAGGGCCGAGCCCTTCGAGAAGATGGCTTCGTTGCGGTTTTCGGCGCCCAGGGTGGACGATGTCAGCAGGTCGTCGGCGGCGCGGAGCACCAGCTCGTAGTCGCCGGTCTCGCGGCCCACGCGCATGATGCCCAGGCGGGCGGCGTTCAGGCGCGAGGCGGTGGAGGCGCGCTGCTCGAGCAGGCGCCAGGCGCGCAGGGCGGCCTCGCCGCGGCCGGCCTCGTAGTCGGCCCGGGCCTTCACCATCAGGGCGCCCTCGGCGGCGGCATTGTCGGGATAGCGGTCGATGAGCTCCGTGGCGCAGCGATAGGCCTGGGCGTCGTTTCCTGCTGCCGCATAGTGCTGCAGCAGCCCCTCGAGCGCGCGGGCGCGGTAGGCGCCTTCGGGATAGTCCGTGAGGTATTTTTCCATGCGTGCCGGGGCGCCGTCGGCCACGAGGGCGCGGTCGGCGGCCTCGAAACTCAGGCGGTCGGCCTCCGCCACGTCCATCTTGGGGGCGCCGTCCACTCCGGCCAGGAAGGCCATGTACTGGTCGAGCGTGCCCTCTTCGGCCGAAAGGCGCTTGAGGGCCTCGGAGGCGTCCACGGCCTCGCCGCTGGTGGGATAGGCCGTGATGATTTCCTTATAGGTGTCGATGGCGGTGGCGCGCCGGCCGGCGTTGAGCAGCGTCTGGGCCAGCTGCAGGTGGCCCTTGCGGCCCTGGGCGGTGCCGGGGTAGGCGGCCACGAGGGCGCGGTAGGTGGCGATGGCGTCATCGTTGGCGCCCAGCTGTATCTGGCTCTCGGTGGTCTCGAGCATGGCGTCGGGCACGAGGGCCGACGACGGGAAGCTCTCCATCATCTGCGCCAGCGTGGCTATCTTGGCGCGGTGGTTGCGGCGGTAGCCCTGCATCACGCCCTTCTGAAACAGGGCGTAGTCGCCGGCGGCGGGGTAGCTGGTGTAGGCACGGTCGTAGTAGCGCTCGGCGTTGTCGAAGTCCGTGCGGTAGTAGTACGTGTCGGCCAGGCGGTTATAGGCGTCGGCCACCACTTCCGGCGCCAGCGCGCCGGGCGCCGATGTCACGTGCTCGAAATTGGTGGCGGCGTCGGCATATCGCTTCTGGGCGAAGCGCGTGTAGCCCAGGTCGTAGCGGGCTACGGGCACGTTGGCGGCCGTGGCGGGCGCGCGGCGGATATAGTCGAGCAGCGCCGTGGCCGCGGCGTCGTAGTCGCCGGTGCGGTAGAGGGCTTCGCCCAGGGCCATGCGGTTTTCCAGGGCCATGCCGGGGGCGGCGTGCGAGGCCAGGGCGTCGGCCTCGCGCAGCAGCGGCAGAGCCGAGGCGCCGTCGCCTGCGGCCAGCTGTCGCGAGCCCAGCGTGTAGAGTATCGACTGCTTGGCGGCCAGCACGCGTTCCGACGGGCGGCTCATGCGGTTGATGCTGGCCAGGGCGCGGTCGTAGTCGTTGTCGGTGAGATAGCCCGTGACGATGTATTCCTGCACCTGCGCGGCGCGGGGGCTCGAGGGATAGCGCGAGAGGAACTGCTCCAGCGTGGCCACCGAGCTGCCGAAGGGCACGCGGCCGCCCTGCAGGCCGGCCACGGCGTAGTTGAACGATGCCGTTTCCTGCACCTCGGGGTCGTAGTCCATCGCGGCGGCCTTGTCGAAGGCCAGCAGTGCCGCGCCCGTGTCGCCCGTGTGCATCAGTGCCTGGCCAATGTAGAGATAGGCGCTCTGGGCCATGGCGTCGTCTTCGTCGGTCGAGGCCTTGAGGTGGCCGATGGCGCTGTCGAAGTCGCCCTCTTCATATTCGGCCCGGCCCAGGATGTACTGCGCCGAGGGCAGCGGCTCCGGGGTGGCCGCGAGATAGCGGCGCAGATAGGGGATGGCCTCGTCCGGCCGGTCGAGGCAGAAGAGCGACTCGCCCGCTATGCGCTCCGCCTCGGCCTTGAAAGCCGCCGGCGCATCCTTGCGGCGCAGCAGCTCGCGGGCAGCCGTCAGCGCCTTGTCGTAGCGCTGCGTGCGGTAGTAGATCTGGGCCAGATAGTAGGGCGCCATGTTGCCCGGCTCCGTGGCCGTGGTGGCGCCCGTCAGTAGCTTTTCAGCCTCGGCATAATTGCCGCGCGCATAGGCTATGTAGCCGCGGTAGAAGCGGGCGGCGGGGCCATACTCCTTCGTGCCCGCCAGGCCTGCGAAGAGGCCGTCGGCCCCGTCCAGGTCGCCCACCTGCAGCATGCAGTAGGCCATGCGGTAGTCCAGGTCGTCGCGCAGCGCCAGGTTCAGCGCCCCGCGGTTCACCTGGCGGTAGACGGCCAGCGCCTCCGGATAGCTGCGCGTGAACAGGCAGTCGGCCACGCGCATGAGTGCCTCCTGGCGGTGGACCGAGTAGGGGTACACAGCCAGAAAACGCTTGAAATGGGTGATGGCCGCCGCCCCGCTGTTGCCGAACGCCGCGCGGGCCAGCGCCCAGTCCACAGTCTCCAGCTGCTCCGGCGCGAGCCCCTGGCGGTCGATATGTCCCAGCTGGTCGATGGCTCCCGTGTAGTTGCAGGCCTCCAGCATCTGCAGGCCGCGGGCCATGTAGCCATTGTTGCCCGGGCTGTTCAGCCCGGCGTGCGCAGCCAGTGCCGAGGCTGCCGTGATGAGTGATAGTATGGTGCTTCTTTTCATAGACGATACGCAGCTATGGTATTTTATGCAAAAATACACATTTTCGCGCAACCGCCGCCTATCCACCCCCAAATTTATTGTCGAAACTGCGCCAAAAACCGGCACTCCGGCAGCGAAACACTTCCGGAGTCTACAATATCAGGTATTGTTTGGTAGTCTTATATCAGGTGTGTTACGTTGATTTTCTTATACTTGCTGCCCATTCCGAGAGCAAACGCCATTTGGTCTTTGATGATAAGTTCGCCTTTTTGAAGGCCTGCAATGGCTGTGCGGATATCCTGCAGTTCCGTGCCGCTGACACCGAAAAGGTCTTTGATCACTTTATCGTCGATGGTCTGCTGCTTCATTATGAGCGGGTATTGCGCGTTGGCGTAGAAATCGAAGCCTTTATTCTTAAAGTCGCTCATGTTTTGAGTGGCGAGAATAATGCTCAGGCCCTTGTTTCGGCCCACTGCTATGAGGTTGCGCAGCGGTCGATTGTCAAAACTCAACATGTAGTGCGCCTCGTCGATTATCGAGAAGTGGCGTATCTGCACCACATCGTCATTGACGGCTTGCTTGTCGAGCTGTTCATATATGTTGTTGAGCTTGGACATCAGGAAGTACACGATTGCTTTTGCAATCGGACCATCTTTAGGGTAGCCGTCCATCTTGACTATAAAGCTCTCGCCCACGAGGTCGGCTCGATCCTCGGTGTCGAAGATTTTGGCGCGGTCGAGTTGTTTCAGGACTGATGAAATAGAATCGTCCTTTTCGGGGTCTTTCATCCTCGACTGATATTCTTTCAACATTTCCGTGAAAGTTATTGGCGCACCATTCGTGCGTTTATAACATTCAACGATGGCTTCGCTCAACCGGTTGCTCATATTCGAGCTTGGCGAGAGGCGGTCGAGTGAAGCGAGAGACGAGGCCATCTCAGTTGAGTACAGATTGATTTCGTTTATAGGACGATTTGTGAAGTCCTTAAACGGAGTGAACGGCAGCGGACGCTCTATGGGGTCAAGGATGCAAGAGCGGTCAACATCGAAAAGCGAGAGCCAGTGATTGTTTTGTATGTCGCTGAACTCGCCCTTGTAGTCGAAAAGGAGAAAGTTCACCGGGTAAGTGCTTTCCGACGACAATGCTCTTATCTGCTGCATCAGCACGGCAAGAAGATTGGTCTTGCCCGAGCCGGTTGCACCTGCAATTATTATCTGCGCGTTTGTTATGGCGCGGCTGTTGATATCCAGTGTGGCTTCCATCTCTGCATCGCCGTAATCGCCGATAAGCAGATTGAGCACCGGAATATCTTTCGTCATGCCGGCTCTGCCCCCTGTGGCGAACAGGTAATTTTCCAGGCCATTGTCGGCAAGCAACGTGTCGCGTCCGCGATACATTTCAGCTCCAATTATACGCGATAACACGCGGTTGTTTGTCAAATCAAGCGGCGTGTCGTGGTAGCGCAGCTTTATAAGCGCGGAATAAAGTGGGGCAAGCTCCTGATGAGTAAAGAAGCTTGGAACGAAGCGATTGCCCTGGTAAAGTTTCATTGACTCGACAAACTCGATGTTGCGTTTGCCGGGAGTCGATAGCCCCACGAGCAGGCAGATGCGCATCAGTTTATTGTTCTGAACGTTGTAGCGGCGCTCATTGCTCGCGGTGCGCGAGAGGTTAATAAGTGATTCGAGCTTGTCTTTAATCGGAGCAAATTCAGTATTGAAATTCTCCGGCACGTATATATCTCCAAACTGCAGAGGCATGGCGTTACGGGTTTAGTTCGATTCCAAAATAGCCGTCGCTGACGGTGGTTTTCTGTTCCTCCACATCGCGGTGAAGCGTAAAGGTCTTCGAGATGAACGCTTCGAGCTTCTTGTAATCGCTGTCGGGGCGCACTTCCGAAGTGGTGCAAAGCAGAATGGTCTGTTCTGCAAGATTGGGGAAGTATTCCTCGAAGAGCATTTCGCGGCTCTCGTTGTCGAGAACGCCCATCACGGTGTCGATCATTACTGGAGGGTTGTAGTCGCCGAGGTTGCGTAGCACCTTAAGCAAAACCTGGATAAAGATTTGCTTCGAGGCGGCGTTAAGTTGATTGAGCGAGATTTCGTTGCCTTTAGTGTGGAAAATCCTGATGTTGAAGTTTTCCATGCTGTCGCTCAGCTCCACGCGCCCGATGTGGCCCTTGTAGGACACGAGCAAGCGGTTGAGTTGCTGCTGCATCTCGCTTTCAATCTGCGCTTTTTTCTTTTTGAGCAGCGAGTCCGCCACTTTTTCAAAAAACGGCTTGAGTTTTACGAGGGTGTCATATTTCAGGTCGGGCTCTTGCTGAATCTGCACGTCATAGCGGTGTATGCGGTTTTCGAGCTTCTGAATTTCCTGTTTCAGTTGTCCCTCCTGTATCTTTGCTTTCTCAATCTTGCGCTGGCTGTCCTCATAGTTGGAAATGATAAACTCATTTCCTCCAGCGCGTGTCTGCTCGAGATTTGTGCGCTCGGTGCGCAGTTCGTCGATGGTTGCCAGCAGCACTTCGAGGTCCTGGCGTTGTCGGTACAGCCCTATGAAATGATTGTTGGCACCCCGGCTTACTAATGATTTGAGGGCAGATATTTCGGCAGAGTCGAGATAGTCAAACGGGTCTTGCTGATTGGTGGAGTTCTGAACCGCCACCATGTGTTTCACCACATTCTCCTCGTCGACATCCGGCGAGCAAAGCGACAACTCTTTGAGATAGTCGATTATCTTTGCCGTGAGGTCGCGAAGGGTTT
>CAYUUN010000063.1:0-12853 GCA_964447895.1 uncultured Bacteroides sp.
ACACATGAGACTGACTATTGTCAGTCTTCCGACCGCTAGAACTCTACGAGGCTCTTTCTCTATAAGTGGAAATCTTGGGTACCACAAGCTGCGCACGGCTACGCCGCGCTCACTTGTGGCTATGTACGTGGCTGCGGCTCTGCCGCAGGACTGCGCGCGCGGCGCTGCCGCGCTTGCTTCCTCCGTGGGGTATTATGGCGGGGCGGGCACGCAGTTATGTCTTGCGTCGCTTACCCTCCGCACTACATCCCTGGTTTTCAATTATTAAAATATTCTCTGCGGCTCTGCGCGAGTTTTCCCCTCCATGGTGCCTGACGATGGGCTACAGATAGGGGACGATGGGGGCGAGGTGGTCCATGACGTCGGCGGGCGAGAGGGTGCGCCGGCGCGAGAGGTCGTCGGCCAGGGCGTGGGCGGCGGTGTGCACGGCGCTGATCTGGAAAATCTGGTCGAAGAAGTTGATGTTGGTGCGCAGCATGGCGTCGAGCTCGTCGTGGTCGAGGGGGGTGTCGTCGGAGTCGCAGGCCTCGTAGAGGGCTTCGGTGAGGGCGGCTGTCACGGCGTCGGAGAGGCGCCGGCGGTGCTGCACATAGCTGCGGCTCATGGCGTTGGCCACGAGCATTCCGGCCGTGAGGCGCATCTGGGCCACGATTTCGTTCCAGGCTATCTTGGCCGACATGCGCTGGTTGGGCACATAGTGGAAGCCGGGGTGGAAGCTGAGGCCCGGTGTGGTGTCCGGGTCGCCGTCGATGGTCACGGAGGCCAGTGCGTCCTCGGCGTCGTAGGCCACGACGGCAATTACCATGCCTGCCACGCCGTAGGTTTTGTCGGCTTCGTCGGTGTATTTGAGGTGTTTGTTTTTCATCAGTTGATGACCATGATTTTTGTTACGGGGCGGCCCGATGCCGAACCGGTGGCGTTCTGCGAGGCCAGTACAAAGTAAACGCCGGAGCGCACGCGTTGGTTCTGCAGGTTGCACACGTCCCACAGATACATTCCGCCCTCGCTCTTGCCCTGGGCCACGATGTTGCCGGCGGCGTCGGTGATCTTCACGAGCGAGTCGTCCATGAGGCCCGTGACGGTGACCCATCCGTTGTAGTCGTGGCGCACGGGGTTGGGATAGGCGTATACGTCGGAATAGTCGTCGGCGCCGGGGGCGGCGGTGCTGTTGTAGCACAGCACGCCCTTGTCGGTGCCCAGATACACGGTGTTGCCCGTGAGGTCGCATCGCAGGGAGAACACGCGGTTCGACGGCAGGGGCGAGTTCGACACGTTGAAGTTTTCGACAATGGCGGTGCCGTCCGGGTTGGTGAGATAGGCGCCGGAGCCGGTGGTGGCAAACCACATGCGGCCGGCGGGGTCCTGGTCGATGTCTATCACGGTCTCGCCGTCGAGCAGATAGTCGGCATAGTTCGTGCCGTCGTTGCGGGCCACCTTGGGCCGGCGGCCGTGCAGGGAGCCGCCGCTCACGGCGGTGTTGATGTCCGGAATCATTATCACGCCGCCCTCGTAGCCTATCCACACGCGGCCGTCGCGGTCTTCAAACAGCGACAGCACCTTCAGCACCTTTATGTTGTTGCCGTCCTGGTCGAGGCAATACTGGAATGCGTGGCTCTGGTCGTCGGCGAGATTCGTGAAGGTGTTCTTGTGGTTGTACACCAGCAGGCCGTAGGGGTTGTGGTTGGCGCCGCACACCATGTAGGGCGCCGTGCTGTGCAGGAGCATCACGGAGCCGTCGCCGTGGCTGTAGGGCTTCAAATCGGGCGCCAGCCAGTCGGCAGGCTTCACATCGTCGGGGTTGCGGAGCTTGGCGGCGGGCAGGATATAGATGGGGTTGCGCACGTTGTCGATGGCCCACACGCCCACCCAGAGGTTGCCCTCGCGGTCGAGCTGCAGGTCTCGTGTCCAGCATGCCCAGTTGTCGCTGTAGGGGAGCTTGTGGCTGTCGAAACGCGCCAGCTGCTCGCCGTTTTCTATCAGATAGATGCCTTTCTCGAAGTCGGAGATATAATAGCGGCCGGGGTGCTCGGGATCTTCCACCATGGCCGTGGTGCCGCCGGTGAGGATCCGGCCGGTTCCGTCGGCATCTTTCAATGCGGCGTCGGTGATGCGGCCGTCTTCAATCATGTCGGTGGTCTGCAGCAGGTCGAAATACGGGCTCACCTGACCGTCTTCGTGCTTGAACGTGTCGTAGCCGCTGTTGCTCACGTAGATGCGGCGGCCGTCGCGGCTGCGGTGCATGAAGCCGGGCCAGTAACACGTGAGGGCCTCGGGGCGGAAAGGCGAGCTCAGCTGCACGGGGCCGCCTTCGGCCAGCGAGTAGCAGGCTATGCCGTCGCCGCCTGCCGCCCATATCTCCGAGGGGCCCGAGTGGGTGCCCAGCTCCATGGCCGCGAGCTCTCCGGGCACCACGGCCACCACGGAGAAGCTGCCGTCCGGCTCGATGCGGCGCATCACGGTGCCGGCGGCGAAGAACACGCTGCCGTCCGGGCCGTCCTTGAAGTCCATGCGCATCATGCCGTTGTCGATGCGCGTGTAGGTGTAGTCGCGGTTGTCGAAATCGGGGCGCACGATGTAGTAGTTGCACGACGAGTGGCCCGGGTTGCTGCCGCGGGCCAGCATGAGATTGTCGCTCAGGCGCCTGAACACCGTCACCAACGTGTCCTTGCCGAAGTCGCCGCCGAAGCGGGTGAAGGTGGAGAGGGAGTTGTGGCGCACATCCACGGGCGAGGCAAACATGCGTGCGCTGTCCATCAGCACCACATGGCCGTCGATTTCCGTGGCGTGGCAGAACATGCGGTTGTAGATGCCGCTGTCGGCCACGCGGTGGGTGCGGTCGTCGAAGGCCACGAAGCCGAAGCCGGTGGCCACGTACATGCGTCCGCCGGGCGTGAAGTCGATAGAGGTGATGGCCTTCGACGCCGAGATGTTGGCGTCGCGGATGTCGGGCATGTTCACCACGCGGCCGTTGTCGTAGAGCAGGTCTATGTTGTGGGTGTCGTAGACCACGGCCAGATAGCGCCCGTAGGGATTATAGGCTATCTTCTCGATGCGCGTGTCGTTCAGGCGGTTGAGCGTCGAGTAGTGGGTGGTGGCGTCTTTTTCCTTGTCGTAGCTGAAGAGGTGGCCCTTGCTCAGGTAGTAGACCAGGCGGGGCGAGTCGACCACAGCGTCGACCGACGTGCCGTAGACGGGCAGCCGGTTCCAGGTGCCGCTCGTCTGGGCCAGGGCGGCGCATGCCGCGGCCACGAGCAGGAGAGAGAATATGTAAAGGCGTTTTATCATAGAGTGGATTGGAGAAAGTCGATGAGCAGTGCCGTGGCGCGTCCACGGTGGCTGATAGCGTTTTTTTCGGCCGGCGGCATCTGCGCGAAGGTGCGCTCGCCGCCGTCGGGAACGAACACCGGGTCGTAGCCGAAGCCCGCGGCGCCGTGGCGCTCCGTGGCTATACGGCCCTCGCAGGTGCCGTGGAAAGTGCGCTCGGTGCCGTCGGCGGCGATATGGGCCACCACCGTGCGGAAGCGCGCCGCGCGGTCGCTGCGGCCTTCGAGCAGGCGCAGCAGCAGGTCCACATTGGCCACCGTGTCGCACTCCGGGCCGGCAAAGCGGGCCGTGTGCACCCCCGGGCGGCCGTCCAGGGCGTCCACCTCCAGGCCGGTGTCGTCGGCGAAGCACTCCACGCCGTAGCGCTCGTGCACCCAGCGGGCCTTGGCCAGGGCGTTGCTTTCCAGGGTGTCGCCATCCTCGGGAATATCGGTGGTGCAGCCCATATCGGCCAGCGACAGCAGGCGGAACGCAGGGCCGCAGATGCGGCGCATCTCCTCCACCTTGTGGGAGTTGTGCGACGCAAAAACTATCGTGCGGGGTTCAGGTGCATTTTCCATCATATACTTAACGCAGCCCCGCGCATATTATTTTATAGCTGCGCCCAAAAATCGCCCGCCCTCGCGGCAATCTCGCGATTTTTCCTTAATTTTGCAGAACGGAATAACAGACTTAAATCTAATCTCTTGATGAACAGACTTGCAATGGCTATATGCGCTACGGCTGCCCTCGCCGGCTGCGGCAGCGGAAATGTGGCGGACATCGACGCCCGCGTGGACCGGATCTATGAAAAAATGACACCCGAAGAGCGCATCATGCAGCTGCGCAGCTGCATGATGGACGAGCTTTTCGACGAAAACGGAGTGCTCGACGAGGCCAAGTGCGACTCGCTCATACCCAACGGCATGGGCCACTTCTGCCAGTTTGCCAGCCAGCAGGCGCTCGACCCCAACGTGCTGCGCGACAAAGTGGCCGCCGTGCAGAACTGGCTCATCCACAACACCCCCAGCGGCATCCCCGCCCTCTTCCACGAAGAGGTGCTCTCCGGCGTCAATGCCCAGGGCTCCACCATCTACCCCCAGCAGATAGGCCAGGCATGCTCGTTCAACCCCGAGCTGGCCGAGCTCAAGACCCGCCAGACGGCCCACGCCCTGCGCCGGATGGGCGGCGTGCTGTCGCTCTCGCCCATGGTGGACGTGTGCCGCAACCCGTCGTTCAACCGCCTGGAGGAATCCTACGGCGAAGACGACTACCTCTCGGCCGTGATGGGCACCGCCTTCGTGCGCGGCCTGCAGCAGGACGACCTCACGCGCGGCGTGGGCGCCTGCTCCAAGCACTATCTGGGCTACGGCGGCGGTGGCGACGCCCCCGAAAAAGAGATGATGGAGGAGATACTGATGCCCCACGAGGCCATGATACGCACCGCCGGCAGCCTGGCCGTGATGCCCGGCTACCACGCCGTGGCCGGCACCAACTGCGCCGCCAGCGACTACATCCTGCGCGACATCCTGCGCGACTACCTGGGCTTCGACGGCATGGTCGTGAGCGACTACACGGCCATCGACCAGCTGCCCGGTAGCGACAAGGCCGAAAAAGCGGCCATGGCCATCAACGGAGGCACCGACGTAGACTTCCCCAACGGCAGCTGCTACGCCCACCTGCAGGAAGCCCTCGACCGCGGCCTCGTGGCTCCCGAAACACTGGAAAAAGCCGTGAAAAACGTGCTCCGCTACAAGATTCGCGCCGGCCTCTTCGACAAGAACCCCTATTTCTACTCCACCGACACAATCCGCCTCGACACCCCCGACGAGCGCCGCACGGCCCGCGACATAGCCTCGCAATCCGTGGTGCTCCTCGAAAACAACGGCATCCTGCCCCTGCGCGACAAGAAAATATTCCTCACCGGCCCGAACGCCAACTCCATGTGGGCCATGTGCGGCGACTACTCCTTCCCCAGCATGAACTACTTCTGGAAGCGCCGCTCCGAGGAAGTGGACGACCCACACATCGTGCGCCTGCTCGAAGGCATGCAATCCCGCAAGCCCGAGGGCGTCGACCTCTCCTACTCGCGCGGCTGCGACTGGACCGACACCATCGAGACCCTCTTCAACGCCAGCGGCGACGAGCGCGCCTGGGAATACGCCCTGCTCCACCGCAAGGTCGACGCCGGCGAGCCCGCCCTGCGCAGCGAAGCCCTGAGCATGGCACGCGAGGCCGACGTGATAGTGGCCGCCATGGGCGAAAACGTGATGCTGTGCGGCGAAAACCGCGACCGCCACGGCCTGCGCCTGCCCGGCAGCCAGGAGCAATACGTCGAGGAGCTGCTGGCCACGGGCCGCCCCGTGGTGCTCGTGCTCTTCGGCGGCCGCGCCCAGGTAGTGGCGGAGATTGCCGACCGGTGTGCCGCCGTGATCCAGGCATGGTATCCCGGCGAGGAAGGCGGCAACGCCGTGGCCGACATCCTCTACGGCCACATCTCGCCCTCGGCCAAGCTGTCCGTGAGCTACCCCGCCGTGGAAGTGTATGAGCCGCTGTGCTACATGTACACCGCCGAAAAAGACCCGCGCGTGAAATGGGACTTCGGCCACGGCAAGAGCTACACCACATTTGCCTACGACAACCTCGCCGTGGCCCCCGGCGCCACCACCGACGGCACCGACGGCATAGAAGTGGCCTTCGACGTCACCAACACCGGCACCATGGCCGCCACCGAGATAGCCCAGGTCTACATCTCCCCGGCCGGCGAAGGCTCGCAGCTGCGCCCCCGCAAGCTCCAGGGCTTCGCCCGCGTGGAGCTCGAGCCCGGCCAGACGCGCCGCGTGGCCGTGCGCCTCTACCCCGACCAGTTCGGCTACTACACCCACCCCGCCGGCGGCCCCCGCTCGTGGAACATCGCCCCCGGCACCTTCACCGTGAAAGTGGGCGCCTCCGCCTCCGACATTCGCCTCCAGGCCCCCCTCACCCTCTCCGGCCCCGCCGTCTCCAAACCCCTCCGCGACCACTACTTCTCCACCACCTCCCTCCACTGACCCCCGCGCCCTCCCCACCCCACCCGGAGACAAACCCCGCCCGCAAAGAGCGGCGTTTGTCTCCGGGTGCGTTTGTCTCCGGGTGGCCCGCATGGCAGTATATCCTTTCTTCCGTTGGGTATTAAAAAAATACTTCGTATCTTTGTGCCGAACACTCAACGATTTTTCTACCCCGCCATGGACAAAAAAGAAGTTTTCGACAAAATTGAATATGTAGTGGCCTGTGTAGGGGCTTTCGCGCAGCGTTTTCATCTTTCAAATCAGCAGGCCTATGCCTATCTGCGCCGCTTTTTAGGAATAGATTTTATCCTTGACTGCTACGCAGCCGAGCACACTCTGTCCATCGACGATGCAGTTTCAGACTTGCAAATCCTTTGTAAGCGCAATGGAGGAAAGATATGATTAAGCTTTATCACGGCTCTAATGTGGCCATTGAACACATTGATCTATCCCGCAGCAAGCGAGGAAAGGATTTCGGAAAAGGTTTCTATCTTAATGCCGACCCCGAACAAGCCATGGCCATGGCTATCCGCACATCCCGTTTTTTGAACGAGGGTGAGCCCACGGTTTCTTGTTTCGAATTTGATTTGAACTGCGCTGAAGAAATGGGATTGAACATTAAAATATTCCCTGAATACTCCGAGGAATGGGCCGAATTTGTGGTAATGAACAGAAAAAATAACTCTGATATTCAGGCCCATAACTACGACATCATTATTGGACCTATTGCCGATGACACAGTGGGTGTACAGATTCGTCGCTACACTATGGGATATCTTTCTGCATCAGCTCTTGTGGAAGAATTGAAATTCAAGGGCGACCGGGCCATGCAGTATTTCTTTGGCACCGGCCGAGCCCTCAAATACTTAAAAAGCATAAGGCTATGACGCAGGATATCCAATTTCAAATCGAATGCCTCGCCGCTGAACTCACTGAGATGCTTATGGCGGAATATAGCTGGGACATGCGCAGAGCTTTGGACGAGTTATACACTTCTGCCACCTTTGCTAAACTCAACGACCCGGAATGTGGCCTTTTCTACCAAGGCGCAGTCTATATATTTCAATTTCTTAAATCAGAAATTGAAACCGGAAAAATAGCTTGAAAAAGCCCGTTTCCGTAGTTCAGAAAGAGCGGCGTTTGTCTTCGGGTGGCCCTCATTATGCGAATCGCATAATGCGATTTGCATAATTTAAAAAAAACGAACCAATGGGGCGGCGGGGGTGTTTTCAGTGTATGGACACAAAAGACTACATCACGCCGCGCGACAGCGCGCGCACGGCGCTGCTCGAGCGCCGCAGCATCCGCCGCTACGAGCGGGAGGAAATACCTGCCGACGACCTGGAATTCATCCGCGAGGCCATCCGCAACACTCCCACGAGCTACAACGGACAACAATTTTCCGTAATCGAGATTTCCGACCAGGCCCTGAAGGAGCAGCTGGCCGAAATCGTGGGCCAGAAACAGCTGAAGACATCCGCCAGGGTGTTCTGCTTCCTGAGCGACTTCCACAAGATAGCGGTGGCCGCCCGGGCCAAGGGCCTCGACAATCCAGGCTTTGAAAACACGGCCGACGGCCTCATCGTGGGCACCGTCGACGCCACCCTGGCCATGATGAGCGCCGTGGTGGCCGCCACCTCGTGCGGCCTGGGCTGCTGCCCCATAGGCTACGCCCGCACCGTGGCGCCGGACCGCATCTCCGAGCTGCTCAAGCTGCCGCAGGGCGTCTACCTCGTGTGCGCCCTGGCCGTGGGCGTGCCCCGCGAGGTGCCCGACATGCACCCCAAGCAGCCCCGCGACCTCGTGATTTTCAACAACAGCTACGGCTGCGACGACATGGCCGCCCGACTCATGGACTACGACGACGCCGTGCAGCACTACAACCGCACCCGCGCCGGCTCTACCAGCGACAACGACTGGACGGCCCACATCCTCTCCTACTACCGCGAGGGCATGAACTACAACATGCTCGCCGCCCTGCGCCGCCGCGGCTACGCCCTCGACAGCTGACCCCCCGCAGTAAAATATAAAAGACAAAAAAGGCACAATTTTTGTTTCTTGTGCCTTTTTTGTCTTTTTGTATCTTTTTCCAGGCTGGGCCGGGGGTCAGCCCACCACGATGTTGACGATCTTTTTGGGGACGACGATGACCTTGCGCACGGTCTTGCCGTCGATCCAGCGGGCGGCGGCCTCGTGGGCCAGCGCGGCGGCCTCGACGTCGGCAGCGGACGCGTCGGCGGGCATCTGGATGTTGTAGCGCGCCTTGCCGTTGAAGCTCACGGCATAGTTCACGCTGCTCTCGCGCAGATATTCCTCGCAGGCTTCGGGCCAGCGGGCGTCCACGATGCTGGTGTCGTGGCCCAGGGCCTTGTGCCACAGCTCCTCGGCGATGTGGGGCGCGAAGGGAGCGAGCAGCACGGGCAGCACGTCGAGCACGGCGCGCGAGCGGCATTTCTGCTGTGTGAGCTCGTTGACGCATATCATGAAGGCGGCCACGGAGGTGTTGAACGAGAAGTTCTCGATGTCGGCCGTCACCTTCTTGATGAGCTTGTGGAGGCTGCGCAGATTGTCCGGCGTGGGCTCGGAGTCGTCCACCAGCAGCTCGTCGCCGCGATAGTAGAGACCCCAGAATTTCTTGAGGAAGCGGTTCACGCCGTCGATGCCGTTGGTGTCCCAGGGCTTGCTCTGCTCCAGCGGGCCCAGGAACATCTCGTAGAGGCGCAGCGTGTCGGCGCCGTAGCGCTCCACGATATCGTCCGGGTTCACGACGTTGAACATCGACTTCGACATCTTCTCCACGGCCCAGCCGCAGATGTATTTACCGTCGGCGTTGAGGATGAACTCGGCGTCGGCATAGTCCGGCCGCCAGGCGCGGAAGGCGTCGAGGTCGAGCACGTCGTTGCTCACGATGTTCACGTCCACGTGTATGGGCGTGGTGTCGTAGGCCTCGCGCATGTCGGCCGATACGAAGGTGTTGGTGTCCTTGATGCGGTACACGAAGTTGCTGCGGCCCTGAATCATGCCCTGGTTGATGAGCTTGCGGAAGGGCTCGTCTTCCACCACTTCGCCCAGGTCGTAGAGGAATTTGTTCCAGAAACGGCTGTAGATGAGGTGGCCGGTGGCGTGCTCGGTGCCTCCGATGTAGAGGTCGACGTTGCGCCAGTAGGCGTTGGCGTCGCGGCCCACGAGGGCATCATTGTTGCGGGGGTCCATGTAGCGCAGATAGTAGGCCGAGGAGCCTGCGAAGCCGGGCATGGTGTTGAGCTCCAGGGGATAACCCTCCGGCGTGTGCCATCCCTGGGCGCGTGCCAGCGGGGGCTCGCCGTCGGGCGTGGGCTTGTAGCTGCTGATTTCGGGCAGCAGCAGGGGCAGGTCGTCGTCGGGCAGCAGGCAGGGGATGCCGTCGCGGTAGTAGACAGGGAAGGGCTCGCCCCAGTAGCGCTGGCGGCTGAAGATGGCGTCGCGCAGGCGGTAGTTCACCTTCACGCGGCCTATGCCTTTCTCCTCGATGAAGCGCTTTGCGGCGGCTATGGCGTCGCGCACCTCCATGCCGTTGAGGTCGAGCTCGGGCCCCTTGCTGTTGATCATGCGGCCGCTCTTGGCGTCGAAGCTCTGCTCGCTCACGTCGGCACCCTCTATCAGGGGTATCACCGGCAGGTCGAAGTGGCGTGCGAAGGCATAGTCGCGGCTGTCGTGGGCGGGCACGGCCATGATGGCGCCCGTGCCGTAGCCGGCCAGCACATAGTCGCTCACGTAGATGGGCACGCGCGCGCCGCTCAGGGGGTTGATGGCATAGGCGCCGGTGAACTCGCCGCTCACCTTCTTGTCTATCATGCGCTCGCGCTCGGTCTTGCGGCGGGTGGCCTCGACATAGGCCTTCACGGCCTCGCGGCGCTCGGGCGTGGTCACGGCGTCGACATAGGCGCTCTCCGGCGCCAGCACCATGAAGGTGACGCCGAACACGGTGTCGGCTCGCGTGGTGAATATATCCAGCACCACGTCGCTGCCCTCAACGGCAAAGTGCATCTCGGCGCCCTCGCTGCGGCCTATCCAGTTGCGCTGCGTCTCCTTGAGCGAGTCGGTCCAGTCGAGCTTCTCCAGGCCGTCGAGCAGGCGGCCGGCATAGGCGCTCACGCGCAGGCACCACTGATACATCATCTTCTGCTCCACGGGGTGGCCGCCGCGCAGGCTCACACCCTCGCTCACCTCGTCGTTGGCCAGCACGGTGCCCAGCGCCGGACACCAGTTCACCATCGAGTTGCCCAGATAGGCTATGCGCCAGTTCATCAGGGCATCGCTCTTGGCTTTCTCGTCCATGGCCTTCCACTCGGCGGCCGTGAATTCCAGCTCGCGGGTGCCGGCGGCGTGCAGCCCCTCGGTGCCCCGGGCCTCGAGGTGGGCCACCAGCTGGGCTATGGGGCGGGCGGCATCGGCCTCGGTGTCGTAGTAGCTCTCAAACATGCGCTTGAAGGCCCACTGCGTCCACTTGTAGTACTCCGGGTCGCAGGTGCGCAGCTCGCGGCTCCAGTCATAGCAGAAACCTATCTTCTCCAGCTGCGAGCGGTAGCGGGCTATGTTGGCGTTGGTGGTCACCTCCGGGTGCTGGCCCGTCTGGATGGCATACTGCTCGGCCGGCAGGCCGTAGGCATCGTAGCCCATGGGGTGGAGCACGTTGAAGCCCTGCAGGCGCTTGTAGCGCGAGTAGATGTCGCTGGCAATGTAGCCCAGGGGGTGACCCACGTGCAGGCCGGCGCCCGAGGGATAGGGGAACATGTCGAGCACATAGAATTTGGGCTTCGACGGATCGGTTTCTACGCGGTATATATTGCTGTCGCGCCACTGCTGCTGCACGCGCGGTTCTATTTCCCGTGGATTGTAGTTCATATATATAAGATGTGGTTTATTATTTTCTGTTTCTTTCGTTCACGACATGGCCAGCATGCGCTCTATGGGGCGGCGGGCACGCTCGGCCACGGCGGGGTCTACCGTCACCACCGGCAGCTCGTAGCGCAGGGTGTTGTAGAGCTTCTCCAGCGTGATGAGCTTCATGAAGGCGCAGTCGTTGCAGCCGCAACTCTCGCGCCCCTCGGGCGGTGCCGGGATGAAAACCTTGTCCGGGCACGTGCGGCGCATCTCGTGCAGGATGCCGCTCTCCGTGGCCACGATGAACTCGCGGGCGTCGCTCCGGCGGGCATACTGCAGCAGCGCGGCCGTCGAGCCCACGCAGTCGGCCATCAGCGTGAGGGGGCGCGGACACTCCGGATGCACCAGCACGCGGGCCTCGGGATGCTCCTCCTTCAGGCGCGCGATGCCCTGGGCCGAGAAGCGCTGATGCACGTGGCAGGCGCCGGGCCACAGCACCATGTCGCGGCCCGTGAGGCTGTTGATGTAGCCGCCCAGGTTGCGGTCGGGCCCGAATATGATCTTTTCTTCCGGCGGCAGGGCCGAGATTATCTTCAGGGCGTTGCCGCTGGTCACCACCACGTCCGTTAGCGCCTTCACGCCCACCGAGGTGTTGACGTAGCTCACCACCGTGTGGCCCGGATGCTCCTTGATGAAGGCCTCGAAGCGGTCCGGCGGACAGCTGTCGGCCAGCGAGCAGCCGGCGTTGAGGTCGGGCACCAGCACCTTCTTGTCCGGGCACAGCAGCGCGGCCGTCTCGGCCATGAAGTGCACGCCGCACACCACCACGATGCGGGCGTCGCTCAGCGTAGCCGCATATTGCGCCATGGCCAGGGAGTCGCCCACGTGATCGGCGATGTCCTGGATTTCGGGGCTCTGATAGTAATGAGCCAGCACCACGGCTTTCTTCTCCTTCTTCAGGCGGCTGATTTCGGCCACCAGGTCGATGCCCTCCGGCAGGGGTGCCTCGACATAGCCTTTTTCAACAGTCATTATATATCTTTAAAGAGATTATTTTAAAATTAAATTTTTTAAGAGTAATAATAAACGCTGTAGAAAACCTCAATAACTTTCCGCCTCAAAGCTTGCAAATGTGGGTTATTGCGCTCCGCATTCAGGTTATCAAAACTTATAAACAGCATTAATTTATGATTATTAGCTACTTAACTACTTTATCAACACACTGTCAATAATGTGCAAAGTTAATAAATTCTCGCGAGAAAATCGTAGAAAACCGTAGAAAACCCCGTTGAAAAGCCCGCAGAAACTTTGCGGCCCCGGATTTGCGCCGCCCGATTATTTTTCCAGATACAAAAACCGCCCCTGCCGTGCAAATAAAGTTTCTGATTTTTGCTGATAAATTTTCAACACTTTTCAACAGGGTTTTCAACAGCGCCGGCTTTTTATTGTACCGGAGGGTAGTTTGGACGCTACAGAAAATATAATTGATTATTTGTATTGAAAAAAACTGTACCATGGAACAAAAATTTTCAATAGAATGATTATTGAGCGTACTGCATATAGAATGGAATAACCGTCATAAGTATTTTCGATTTTATTAATGAAAGAAAATCTTTGGAGTTATAAAGGCTCATGCC
>CAYUUN010000064.1:0-12756 GCA_964447895.1 uncultured Bacteroides sp.
CACGGGGTTAACAAGCGGGCGGACCTCCGGCCCGCTCTCCCAGGCGCCACTACATTTTTGTTCTATAGTAGGCGCAGAGTTTTTTAAGTAGCAGAAATTAAAGCATTCGTGAGCGTCGGAGACGCGACATACCTAAACCTCAGGTCGAGCGCAGCGAGGCCTGAGGTGCCACCATATAGGGACTGAGCGCTTCGGAGATGCGCTGTTTTACAAAAAAGAGCGAAATAGTAAGTGATGTGTAGATATATAAAAATCGCCGGGTACCGGACCGTACCTGGCGATTTTTATTTCTTAGAGTCTGTGGTCTCGAAGCGGCCGTTACATCATGCCGCCCATGCCACCCATACCACCGGCGGGCATGCCGGCTGCGGGGTTTTCTTCCTTGATGTCGGCAATCACACACTCGGTGGTGAGGAACATGCCGGCGATGCTGGCTGCGTTTTCGAGTGCCACGCGGGTCACTTTTGCGGGGTCGATCACACCGGCTGCGAGCAGATTCTCGTAGCTGTCGGTGCGGGCGTTGTAGCCGAAGTCGCCCTTGCCTTCGCGCACTTTCTGCACTACCACGGCACCTTCCACGCCTGCGTTGCGGGCGATCTGGCGCAGAGGCTCCTCGATGGCGCGCTGAACGATGGCAATACCGGTTTGCTCGTCGTCGTTGTCGCCCTTGAGGCTTTCAAGTGCGCTGAGGGCGCGGATGTAGGCCACGCCGCCGCCGGGCACGATGCCCTCGGCGATAGCTGCGCGGGTGGCGCTCAGGGCGTCGTCCACGCGGTCTTTCTTCTCCTTCATTTCCACCTCGCTGGGTGCGCCTATGTGGAGCACTGCCACGCCGCCGGCCAGCTTGGCCAGGCGCTCGTGCAGTTTCTCGCGGTCGTAGTCGCTGGTGGTGGTGTCGATCTGTGCTTTGATCTGAGCCACACGCTTGGCGATGGCTTCCTGCGAGCCGGCACCGTTGACGATGGTGGTGGTTTCTTTGTTGATGGTCACCTTCACGGCCGAACCGAGGTCCTGCATCGTGGCGGTGGAGAGCTGCATGCCCTTCTCCTCGCTGACGACGGTACCACCGGTGAGGATGGCGATGTCTTCGAGCATCTCCTTGCGGCGGTCGCCGAAGCCGGGAGCCTTCACGGCGCAGATCTTAAGCGAGCCGCGCAGACGGTTCACCACGAGGGTGGCCAGGGCTTCCTGGTCGACGTCCTCGGCGATGATGAGCAGCGGACGGCCGCTCTGGGCGCTCTGCTCCAGGATGGGAAGGATGTCCTTCAGGTTGCTCACCTTCTTGTCGTAGATGAGGATGAAGGGGTTGTCCATCACGCACTCCATCTTTTCGGGGTCGGTCACGAAGTAGGGCGAGATATAGCCGCGGTCGAACTGCATACCCTCGACGATGTCGATGGTGGTTTCGGTGCCTTTGGCCTCGTCTACTGTGATGACGCCTTCTTTCTTCACTTTCTTCATGGCCTCGGCAATCAGGCGGCCGATGGTCTCGTCGTTGTTGGCCGAGACGCGGGCCACGTCTTCAATCTTCTTGAAGTCGTCGCCCACTTCTTCGCTCATCTCGCGGATGGCGCCCACGACGGTGGCCACGGCCTTGTCGATGCCGCGCTTGAGGTCCATGGGGTTGGCGCCGGCGGTCACGTTCTTCAGACCCACGGCTATGATGCTCTGTGCGAGCACGGTGGCGGTGGTAGTGCCGTCGCCGGCGTCGTCGCCGGTCTTGGATGCCACTTCCTTCACGAGCTGGGCGCCCATGTTCTGGAAGGGGTCTTCGAGCTCGATTTCACGAGCCACGCTCACACCGTCCTTGGTGATATGGGGAGCGCCGAATTTCTTGTCGATAATCACATTTCGGCCTTTGGGACCGAGGGTGACCTTCACGGCATCGGCCAGTGCGTCGACGCCTTTCTTGAGCTCTTCACGAGCCTTGATATTGAATTCGATTTGCTTTGCCATAGTTATTTATGCTGTTTTTATTATTTTTCGATTATAGCCAGAACCTCGCTCTGTCGCATCACGAGTACTTTTTCGCCGTCCACTTCCAGTTCGGTGCCGGCGTATTTGCCGTAGTAAACTTCGTTGCCCTCGGCGAGTACCATCTCCTCGTCCTTCGTGCCGTTGCCCACGGCGATGACAGTGCCTTTCAGGGGTTTCTCCTTAGCGCTGTCGGGGATGATGATACCGTTGATGGTGGTTTCTTCTGCTGCGGTCGGGCGGATGATCACGCGGTCGGCCAGAGGTTTAAGTGTCATAATATATTTGTTTCGTTTTGGTTAATGTTGTTTTCTACTTCTGTAATGCATATTTCGTGCCAAACGACATCCGCAATGCCATGTATGACATTTTGTCGCTTTTCGGAAATATAACAACCGGCGGCGGGGGCGGGTTCACCCGGCGCCGCTACAGCGACACTCCCACGAAAAATTCAAAATTGATGCCCGGCATGGGGCGAGCCAGCACGGAGAGATAGTCTTCGTCGAGCAGGTTGTTCACCGCCAGTTTGAACGACAGGCCGCACGGCTTGAGGCGGATGCTTTTCTCGAGCTCGACGTTGCTTATGTAATAGGCCGGCAGGCTCCCGGAGAGCGTCACGTCGTTGTCGGACATCGTGTAGCGGCGCGAGTAGCTGCTCCATTTGTAGAGGAAGGCCCAGCCGCGCCATGCCACGCGCACCGAGGCCGAGGCCGACCGCCGCGGCACGTAGGGCAGCTGCTTGCCCACGGAGCGGTCGGCATCGCTCTGAGGCTCGCCCACATTAATAGATGGAGTCCAGGCGGCCGAAGCCGTGGCGCTCAGCGTCCACTCCGCCGCGGGCTGCCATCGGGCATCGGCCCGCGCCTCGATGCCGTAGGCGTGCACCGAGAGCACGTTGCGCGGCGAGAAAAAGCCTTTCAGGGTGGGAAGCCACAATATCCAGTCGTCGATGCGCGAGTCGAACCACCCGGCCGAGGCTCCGGCCTCCCAGTTGCTCCCTTTCAGCCCTTTGATTTCCAGGCCGGCATCGTAGCTGAAACCCTTCTCCGGCCGCAGGTCGGGGTTGCCGCCGGGCATGAAATAGAGGTCGTTGATGGCCGGATAGCGGTAGTTGCGGGCCACGGACGCGCGGGCGCTGAGGCCAATCCGCGGCCATAGCACGGCATCGACCATGAGGGCCGGCATCAGGGGCGACCATGTACGGCCGTTGACCTCTTCGCGAAGCACTGCCGCCACGCCTGCTCGGGCCACCGGGCGCCACCTGGCGATAGCGGCCGCCGACAGCTCGGACCGCTCCACGTTGTAGCCGATGGCTGCCGGAGCCGCCGTGGCGCTCTCTATGCGGTCGTCGTAGCTGCGCACGCCGTGCTGCCGGAAGTCGGCGGCGATGCTGATGCTCAGGTTGCACGGCAGCCGGTATTCGCCGGAGGCGTGGCCGTAAAAGCTGTTGATGCGGCTGCGGGAGCGCGTCATGGCCACGAGCGCCCCGGAGCCGTTGTCGCGGCTGTAGTCGTAGCGGGCAGAGGTGTGGATATATCCTGCGCGCACCTCGGTGGTGAGGTCGGTGGCGAAGTGTTTCCACGTCAGCACGGCCCGCAGTGTGTTGTCGTGCTGCACGTTGCAGAAGTCGCGCGGGTCGCCGTAGTCGGTGGTGAGCATGGGCAGCTCGCGGCGCGAGTTCATGAACCACAGGCTGGCGCCGGCGGTGTTGGAGCCGCCGGTATAATACACGTCCTGCAGGGCGTGGAAGTCGCGGAAAGCCCCGCTGCGGTTGCGCTCGCGCGGGTGAAAGGATGCCACGATGTTGTGGTCGTCGTCGTAGATGTTTTCTTTCTTGTCGTGATTAATATATGTGTAGTCGTTGGCCGACGACGACATCACCAGGCGTGTGGAGCTGCGCCAGCGCCGGCCGCCGTAGCTCGCGCGCAGGTATTCGTCGAAGGTGGAAAACGACCCCGCGCCCTGAACGTATTGCATCTTGAAACCGCTGCTCTTCTCGGGCTCGGATGCGAGTTGCACGAGGCCGCCGAGGCCTCCAGTCGCTGCCGCCAGGGAGGAATTGCCCGGCAGCAGCGAGGCGCGGTCGATGAAATAGGCCGGAATGGTGGAGAAGTCGGTGGAACCTATCATGGGATTGTTCACGGGCATACCGTTCCACGTCACCTGCGTGTGGCCGGCCGAAGTGCCGCGAAACGACACTGTAGACAGCGTGGCGCGGCCATAGTTTTTCACGAACAGCGAGGTGTTGAACCCCAGCACGTCGGCCATGGAAAGGGCTATGTTCTGCTTTAGGGCAGCGGAGTCGATGGGTGTGCGCAGCACGCCGGTCTCGGCCAGCGGCCGGCGGCCCTCCACGGTGAGCTCCCGCAACGATGTCTGCGCTCCGGCCGTCGGCGCGGTCAGCATGACGATGAGGGATAATATGCCGGCAATCCTGTTCATTTCCAGCAGAATGCACCCGGGGTTATGCCGGTTACGAAGGTGTCGGTGAGTTTGCCGCTGCTGTCGTAGCGGTAGATGGTGCCGGCCTGCTGATAGTCGGCGGCGTCGGCCACGTAGATGTCGCCGTCGGCCGGACTAACCGTTAGGCTGTAGAAGCGTCCCTTGGCCGGGGCGTCGATAAGGGGCGCCACAGGAAGGGTGGGGGCGTCGACGCTCATCCGCCACACGCCGCCGTTTATCCAGTAGAGTGTGTCGCCGTCGCTGTCGGCGCACAGGTCGAAAGGCGTGTCGCCGCTGTCGAGTCTCATGCGTTGCACCACCTGGAATGTCTCCGTGTCGACACACAGCAGGGCGGGCCGCTCGCTGCCGGCTGCGTTGCCGGAGTAGCCGCCGTCCGTAAGCACCCACAACCGCCCGTAGCGGTCGGCGGCTATGGCCCGGGGCTGCACACCCACGTCGAGCACGTCGCACACCTCGTCGCTGGCGGTGTCTATCTTAATTATCTGCCGCTGGAAGCTCCAGCAGTTGCAGTAGACGTAGCGGCCCAGCTGCACCATCTGCTCGGTCGAACCGGTGGCCGCCTCCATGCCGGGCACCTCGATGTAGCCCGTGACGGTGTAGCGGCGCGGGTCGGCGATAGCTATGCGGTTGTCCCACAGCTGTGTGATGTAGGCCTTGGAGTCGTCTACGAAATGTATATAGCGTGGCGACGGCAGGTTTTCTATACGGCCCGTCTCCCTGAAGGTGCGTCCGTCGATGGCGAAAACCACATGGCTGTTGTTCACCACTATCCACCCCTTGCCGTCGTGCATGGTCATGGACTGGGCCACATCGCCCAGCTTCATGCCGTTGGCCCGCAGGAACACCTCGTTCTGCACCTCGCGTGTGGCGGGGTCGTAGTAGCTCAGCGTGGCGTTGCCATACTGGAAGTTTCCCTCGCACACGACGAAAAGACCATGCGACGATGTGGCAAAGTCTTCCGGCTCGCCATAGTCCCACTTCATGCAGCCCGTGAGGGCCGCACAAAGCAGGATTGTGGCTATGTGTGCTCGCAGCAAGGGCATCAGTCGGCGAAGCGAACGGCTATGTCGTCGATGGCGAAATAGGCGGGGGTGTTGAGGCCCCACTCGCCGCGCAGGTCGGCGCTGCCGTCGATGTTGAATTCTATCTTGGTCACTTCTCCCAGGGCGGAGAGGTCCCAGCGGGTCCAGTCGCTCACGATGGCCGTGCCGTCGCACAGCTTGAATTCGAGGCGCGCGCTCTCCGCGCCGGCGGCATCGTAACCTATGGCTATCACCTTGAACCACGAGGCGGCCGAGGCGGCGGCAGCGTAGGCGTTGCCGTAGCGCAGAATGGATGCGGTGTAGGAGGTGTTGGTGATGTAGAGATGGTCCACCACGCGTGCGATGCCGTCGGTGAAGGCCAGGGCGGGCAGCTTGTCTTTGTAGCTCTCGCCGTCGACATAGCCGTTCTGAACGGCAAAGTGGCGCGAACCGTTGTGGCCGGCCTTGTCGGAGCTACCCGTTGGAACGGCCAACTGGTCGGTGTACTGCAGGCCTTCCTCGGCAGCGAGCCAGTAGTCGCTTATCACGATGCCGCCGTTCCAGAAGGGACCGCCGTCCACTATGCCGCTGCCCAGCATGGTGTTGCCCCCGTCGCTCCATTTATATCCTGTGGTGGTGTAATCGCCGTAGAGCAGCGCGCCGCCATACTGCGTGTCGTCCACGAGGTCGCTCCACGTGGAGATGTCGATGCCGCTGATGGTGTAGGGCGCGAAACGCGCGTCGGAGTCTTCAAAGGTGAGGGTGCGCAGCTCGTAGCCGGGGCCTTCGGGCTGGTCGGGCTCGTCGTTGCTGCAGGCTGCCGTGATGAGTGCAAGGGGCAGCAGATAAATAGCTTTTTTGAACATAAGACTTGAAAGAATTAAGTAAAAAACCTGATTCTGTCGCCCGTATGTTTCCGGAAAAAGCACATCCGGCTCTATGCGCACTCGGCCGGTAGTGATTATAGCCCGTTGTCCTGCAGGCGACAAATCATTAATTATATGGTGCAAAAGAAGGTTTTCTGACTCATTCCCTCATCCTCGTCGCGTCTTCTCAGGGCGGGAATCCCCAATGACTTTGTGCGACGGGAGCGGCACTCAAGCGGTGCCGGGAAAATACAGCAGCAGGAACTGTCGCGGACTCACACCGCGTTCCCTACGCTTTTGCACTGCAAAGGTATGTCAAATATTTCAATCCTGCAAGCCCGGGAGGTCCAAAACCTCGGCCTGCGGGAAATGACGGGCCACGTAGCGCCCGATATAGCCGCGCGTGTCGGCGGCGATTGTGGCGTCGCGGTCGAAATAGTGGTTGTACACCACGGCGGCAAGCTCTATACCGCGGTGGCTCAGAGCCTCGAGCGAGAGCAGCGTGTGGTTGATGGAGCCCAGGCGGCCGTTTGTCACGAGCACCACCGGCAGCCGGCGCGAAGCTATGTAGTCGATGGTTGTGGTCTCGTCCGTCACGGGCACCATAAGGCCGCCGGCTCCTTCCACCAGCACGCAGTCGAATGTCTCGAGCAGGCGCTCCGTGGACCGGTCGACGAGCGTGAGGTCTATCTCGCGGCCGTCGATGCGCGCGGCCAGCTGGGCCGACGCGGGGTAGGTGAATATGATTGGAGCGGTGGTGCCGTCCAGGTCGCAGGGCTGCATGGGCAGACCGCAGAGGCGCCTGTGGGCCTCGATGTCCTCAGAGCTGCCCTCGCACCCCGTCTGGATGAACTTCTGCGTGATCACCGTGCGGCCGCTTGCAGCGATTTGTTGTGCCAGCCACGCGGTGGCATAGGTCTTGCCGGCGTCGGTGTCGATGCCGCTGATGAAAAGGACGGGATATTGCTTCATGGTTTTTTTCGCAGGATAATGAAGAGGGGTTTGAACGTGAGGGTATAGCGGCCGTGTACGTCCGGAGTCATGGTCGCGGCCACGCTGCGTGCGTTGCCGCCGGCGCGGGTGAGGGCGTTCACGCCCGTGCGGCTGATGTGGCGCATGGCGTCCATGGCGTTGTCGAAGCGGCACACTATGGGGAATTCCGAAATCTGGATCTTTTCCACATCCGGCAGCGTGGCGATGAATTTTTCCCACGCCGTGGCATCCGGCAAGCGCAGGCGGCGTCCGCTTCCGGCCGTTTCGGGCATGTTGTCGCGCGAAAAGGTCGACACTGCAAGCAGGCCGCCGGGTTTCAGGGCCCGCAGGGTGCGCTCGATGAAGCGGAACTGCGAGTTGAACCACTGAATGGCGGAGGAGGAGACAATCATGTCCACCGATTTTTCCTCCAGGGCGCCCACGGTTGTCTCGGCATCGCAGCATCGGTAGCACTCCGGGTCTATGCCCCGGGGCTGCACGGCGGATATGTCCCAGTACAGCATCCGTGCGGCGGGTCGCCGGTCAAGCAAGCGACGCGACAGCAGTCCAGTGCCACAGCCTATTTCGAGCACCGTGGCCGCCGGCGAGGCCAGGATGGCGGCGCTGTCCTTGTCGCGCAGCTGGTTGGCCAGATAGTCGGCTATCAGTGTTTGCGCCCCGGCGTTTGCGTCGTAGCTGTCGCGTGCACCTTCAAAACGCTCTGCCACAAGACTTTTGTCAATGAAATACGTGTCGAGTATCTCTTGGAAATCAGGCAGGTGGGGGCTGTCGGTCTCCACGATGTCGCTCCCCTCGAATGCCTTGAGCTGGTTGGCGATGGGAAATATGGCGTCGCGCGATGTGGCGATATAGTGGTCGAAGGCCGGCGACTGGGGCGCGGGGCTATTTTTTACGCGTTCGCCGATGGTCCGCAGCTCGTCGCGCAATTCCTCAACGGGCCGCTCGGGACGTCTTTGGGCGAAGGCTTTATACGCAGCCCCTCCGCCGCACATGCGCCTGAGGAAGCGCTCGAGGTTGGGCGCGTCGAGGTGCTCGAGAGTGGCGTCGAAGATTGCCACGGGAATGCCTTCCGTGTCGTGGACCGGGCGGGGTGTGCCGGCCACTGCTATGCGGCCGGTGACGCGTCCGGCTATCGCCGAATGGCACAGCTGGGCCGCGTGCACGCCCATCGACCAGGCCAGAATGGCCACTTCGTCGTAGCCGGCCGTCCATTCCTTGCGGAAATCGAGGTCGCGGTAGTCCCACACCACCATGATGTCGTAGCCGGCCCGCTCCAGGCCTTCGAAAGGCCTGGCATCCATGCCCCAGCCGGCAAAAATTACTATCAGACGCGTTGCGCCCGGGCGTGATACAAAGGCGTGTTTCATGACTTCCTGACGAGTGTGCGCAAGGGTTCGAGACTGCCGGGCTCGAGGGCCGCGGAGAGGGAGAAGCGCAGGCGGTCGGTGCCCGGGGGCACTGTGGGGGTGCGGATGGGTAGCACGTGAAAGCCGTGCTCGTCCAGCTCGCGCGACAGCTCTACGGCCCCCGCGGGCGTGCCCACTATCAGTGGAGCGATGTGCGAAGGCTCTCCAGGAAGCACCAGCACATCGTACAGCTCGCGCGATAGCTGCTGAAGGCGCTCACGCTCGGCGTCCATGCCCAGCATCTTTTCAAAGACAAAGCGGTTCCAGGCGGCGCACACGGGCGGCATGGCGGTGGAGAATATGAGGCTGCGAGCCTTGTTGATCATGAAGCTGCGCATGGTGGCGCTCATCACGCCGTAGGCACCGCTGCCGGCCAGCGCCTTTCCCATGGTGCCCACGATTATGTCTACTTTGTCGCCGGCGCCACTTGCGGCGCAGAGACCCAGGCCACGGGGACCCAGTACACCCACGGCGTGGGCTTCGTCAATATACAGCAAGGCTCCCGGATGCGAATCTTTCGCAGCCGCCAGTGCTTCAATGTCGGCGCGGTCGCCGTCCATGCTGTAGACGCTTTCGGCCACGATTAGCACCGAGGGATATTGCCGTCCCTTGGTGTCGAGAATGCGCTGCAGGTGTGCGTAGTCGTTATGCCGGAAGCGCTCCATGGGAGCACCAGCCAGCCGAATGCCGTCTATGATGCTGGCGTGCACGAGGCGGTCGGCCACCACGAGTGTGCGCTTGTCCGACGCGAGCGCCGAAATCATTCCGGTGTTGGCATGGTAGCCGCTGTTGAACAGCAGGGTAGGGCGCCCGTAGGCCAGCTCCAGCGTGTGCTCGAGGGCCGCAAATTCGTTCTGCTGCGAGGCCAGCAGGCGCGATGCAGAGGCCGTCATGCCATAGCCGGCTTCGAGAGCCTGCTCCATGAACCTGCGCCGCAGCGTGTCGTCGGCGCCTATTCCCAGATAGTCGTTGGTAGAAAGGTCGATACGCCTTGTGTGCCGGCTGTCGAGGGGCAGCAGGCGCAGGTTTCCGCTTTCTTCGAGCGACCGGAGTGTGGCGTCGATGTTCATTCCTTGCCGGTGAGTTTTGCCACGATTTCGATGAGCGCGCGGCACAGTTTCTCGAGCTGCCCGTCGCTCACGACGTACGGGGGCATGATGTAGACATTCCGTCCGAAAGGCCTTATCCACACGCCGCGCTCCACGCATTCGCGCTGAAACTCGCCCACGTCGACGGGCTCGCGGGTCTCCACCACGCCGATGCTTCCGAGCACGCGCACGTCGGCTACTCCCGGCAACTCGGCTGCAGGGGTCAGCAGCTCGCGCATCCGGCTCTCGAGATGGGCCACGCGGGCGTGCATGTCCTGTTCCTGAAGCATGCGCAGCGATTCGCAGGCCACGGCGCAAGCCAGCGGATTGGCCATGAACGTGGGACCGTGCATCATCACGCCGGCCTCGCCGCGCGAGATAGTGTCGGCCACCTCGGCCGTCGTGAGCACGGCGCTCAGTGTCATGTAGCCGCCGGTAAGGCCTTTGCCCACACACATAATGTCGGGCTGCACGCCCGCATGTTCCCAGGCAAAGCAGCGTCCCGTGCGCCAGAAGCCCGTGGCTATCTCGTCGAATATCACGTAGATGTCGTGCTTGCGGCACAGCTCCACAGCCTCTCTCAGATACTGCGGGTGGTAGAACCACATACCGCCGGCTCCCTGCACTACGGGCTCCAGAATCAAGGCGGCAATCTCGCCGGAGTGCTTGTCTATCAGGTCGCGCAGCGGGGCGATATCCTCGGGGTTCCATTCTCCCCCGAATCTCGACCGCGGCTGCGGAACGAAAAACCGCACCGGCAGCGCGCTGCCGAAGGCGCCGTGCATTCCGGTTACGGGGTCGCACACGCTCATGGCGTTCCAGGTGTCGCCGTGATATCCGCTGCGGATGGTCACGAAATTGGTGCGCCCGTGGTCGCCGCTGCGGCTCACCGCCGCCTGCACGGCCATCTTCATCGCCACCTCCACAGCCACTGAGCCGGAATCGGCGAAAAACACGTTGTGCATGTTGCCGGGCCCCATGGCCAGCAGCAGCTTGCCCAGCTCTATGGCGGGCTCGTGCGTGAGGCCCCCGAACATCACGTGGCTCATGCGGTCGAGCTGTCGCCGCACGGCCTCGTTCAGGCGGGGATGATTGTAGCCGTGGCACACACACCACCACGACGACATTCCGTCGATGAGGCGGGTGCCGTCGGCCAGCGTGATCTCGCAACCACGGGCCGAGTCTACCTTATATGTGGGCAGCGGGTCGATTGTGGACGTGTAAGGGTGCCACAGGTGCTCGCGGTCCCACGCGTCGTGAAGAACATTCTCATTCATGCTACAAAATTACGCAAAAATCGCAACGCTCACAAAAGAAAATCGCCCGCGCTGCGGGCGCGGGCGATTTCTTGGATTATTATGGAATTCAAAAGCGAATTCTTACTGGAGCTTGAAGGTCACAGGCAGAGTGTAGGTAACCTTAACGGGCTGACCGTTGTTACGGCCGGGGTTCCATTTAGGCATTGCCTTCACTACGCGCAGGGCTTCCTTGTCGAGTGCGGGGTGACGGCCGCGGATTACGCGCACCTTTTCGATGGTACCGGTCTTCGACACCTCGAATTCCACTACCACGCGACCCTGAACGCCTTCTTCGGCTGCGGCTGCGGGATAGTTGATGTGGTCGGAGAGCCACTTGTACATGGCTGCCTCGCCACCGGCAAATTCGGGCTTCTGTTCCACCATAGCGATGTTGTAGACTTTTTCTTCTTCAACGGGCTTGGTTTCTGCGATAACCTGTTCCTTTACCTGCACTTTGTTAAGGTCGTTGGTACCTTCGGTGATGTCGATGGCACCGGCCTGTGCTTCATTCTGCATCATGTCTTCCTGGTTCTTCACCTCTTTGTCCTTCTGGAAATCGTCGTCCTGGACGATGAGAAGGTCGGTGATGCGCTGCTCGTTGGCAACTTCCTCGGGAGCAATGACTTCTTCGGGTTCGTCGGGGATTTCAAATTTCTCTTCCTCCTCGATTTCCTCCTCCTCGGCCTCGTAGGTCACGATTTCCTGTTCGGTTGCCGATACAAGCTGTTCGTCGTCAGCCTTGGAGAATACGCCCTTCATCATCAGGATGAGAAGAACGAGGATAACTGCGAGGGCGGAGAGAACTATGATCGCCGCTTTATTGTGACGCGAAACGGACTCTTTGCGCAGGGTGTATGCGCCGAATTCCTTGTTTTTGCCTTCGAAGACAATGTCGCGCCACTCTTGTGATGAAAGATCTACGTCTTTTGCCATTTTACTTTCTGGTTAAAGGGTTAGGAATTAGCCTTTCGCACAAGCGGACGAATAATGGTTTCACCGGGATGGGTCTGCTCGTAGTGCTTGAGCAGCACGGTGTCGGTGTGGCTCGGGAGCTCGATGCTGTAGCGCGAGATCTGGTTGATGTTCATCTCGTCGATAGCATTGATGAGACCTTCGTAGGTGGTGTTGGGACCGGGCTTGATCACAACTACAGGGCGGGTCTTCAGGGAGTCGGCCGCGTTCTTTTTGGCGAGGCGGTCAAATTCTTCCTTGGTGATCTCCTTGTTTTTCCACTGCTGCTTCAGAGTCTCGTACTCGGCCATAACCTGCTGGTTCTTGCCACGCAGAATCTTGCGGATACCCTGGGCCTCGCGGTTCACGTTGCCGATGAACTGTTCCTTGGTGAGGTACTTCGAGGTCTGGAAGAGGGTGTCGGCGATACCTTCATAATAGTAGATGTTATGAACGGTCTTGCCGGTCTCACCGTCCACCTTGGGCTTTTCGCCGTCGTATTCGGTGTCGAGAATCAGCGTGATGGCTTCAGACTGTTTAGCCTGGCTCTGCTGCTCCTTCTTCACGTTTTCGTTGGTAGGAAGCACGATCTGCAGGGTCTGCGATTTGATCATGGTCGTGCACAGCATGAAGAAGGTGATCAGAAGCATGTTCATATCCACCATGGGGGTAAAGTCCACATGGATAGACATCTT
>CAYUUN010000065.1:0-12387 GCA_964447895.1 uncultured Bacteroides sp.
GGTGCGCTGCGCTTACCCCACGGCTATGTCTCGGGACGCGCTCTCCGGCGCGTCGCTTGTAACCCGTCTTTGAGGGGTGGACGCTTGAAAAGCGTCCCTCCACTGATTTTTCAGCTCTTTTATTTTTTCTCTGTGCCTTTACGCGATTTTTTCCCATATGCAAAGCGAATATGCTGAATAGTTACAGATTCGGAGGAATTGTGGCAATACAAGGTGTGGTTTTGTGAAAATATGGTTACAAAACGCACGCAGCGATGTGGCGTAAACCGCAATATGAAGTTACAGAAATATGGCTAAAACATGATTTTTACGCAAAATTACAGCCACTGTAACAATCTTGAAACAAAATTACAAATTTATAACCAGCTATAAATCAATGCTATATATAGAGAAAAACCTGCTAATTGTACTAATTAACACACATTAACATTAAAATTCTTGTAACAGATAAATTTTGAGTAATTTTGAATCGTCAAACAAAAACAACGACACAGAAAACATCACAAAACATCACATATAAAACTTAAAGCAATGGGAACTGAAAAATTTCAAAACGATCTGATGAACCTCCAGGGTAACCTTCTCAACTTCGCATACATGCTCACGAGCAACCGCGACGATGCCTACGATCTCCTCCAGGATACCACCCTCAAGGCTCTCGACAACGCCGAGAAGTATGCCGAGAACACCAACTTCAAGGGCTGGGTGTTCACCATCATGCGCAACATCTTCATCAACAACTACCGTCGCGCCGGCCGTGCCGCCACCGTGGCCGACACCACCGAAAACCTCTACCACCTGAACCTCTCGCAGGACAGCGGCCTCGACACCCCCGAAGGCTCCTACACCGCAGCCGAAATCACCGACGCCATCAACGCCTTCGCCGATGAATACCGCATCCCCTTCTCGATGCACGTGGCCGGCTACAAGTACAACGAAATCGCCGAAAAGATGGAGCTCCCCCTCGGCACCGTGAAGAGCCGCATCTTCTTCGCCCGCAAGAAACTGCAGGAGCAGTTCGCCGACTACCGCTAATCGACGGCGCACCACTCCATGGTTCACTGAAATTTTACAGTTCCAAGCAACATAACGAGGCCTTGTCGAGCGACAAGGCCTCGCATTTTTTAGGCTTTATTAGACTTATAAGATATAATCCGTTGCCTCCGGCAATCAGCCCAGAAGCTCGACGCCGATGCCGGGACGGTCCGGCACGATCACCTTGCCGTCGCGTATCTTGATGCCGTCGAAGCGGTCGTTGGCGATGAGCAGGTTGCCGTCGAGGTCGGCCCAGTCCACCATGGGCGAGAGCTGGGCGGCTGCGGTGACGGCACAGCTGGTCTCGGTCATGCATCCGAGCATCACCTTCATGCCCAGGGCGCGGGCCAGCACGGCCATCTTGTAGGCCTCGTGCATGCCGGTGCTCTTCATGAGCTTGATGTTGATGCCGTCGTAGGCGCCATGGGCGCGGGTCACGTCGGGCAGGCGCTGGAGAAACTCGTCGGCGATGAGGGGCAGCGGCGAGCGCTCGCGCACCCATGCCGTTTCGTCTATCATCTCCTTGGGCATGGGCTGCTCCACGAAGAGACAGTTGCGCTCGGCCAGCCACTCGCACATCTCCAGGGCGTGCTCCTTCGAGCTCCAGCCCTGGTTGGCGTCCACGCAGATGGGCACGTCGCTCACGCGGCGCAGCGCTTCCACGAGTTCCTTGTCGTGGCCCACGCCCATCTTCACCTTCACCACGCGGAAAGGCGCGCATTCGTCGATTTCCTTCTGCATCTCGGCGGGGTCGCTCTGATAGCTGATGGTGTAGGAGGTGTTGGGGGCATTGTCCGGGTTAAGGCCCCAGATTTTATACCAGGGCTGGCCCATCATCTTGCCCAGGAGATCGTGCAGGGCGATGTCGACGGAAGCCTTGGCGGCGCGGTTGTTGGGTGCCACGCTCTCCATGTATTCATGGATTTCTTCGATGCGGAAGGGGTCGTCGAACTGGCTGAGGTCCAGCTTGCTCAGAAACTCCGTGACGCTCTGCACGCTTTCGCCCAGATAGGGCGGCATGGAGGCCTCGCCGTAGCCCACGATGCCGTCGTATTCCAGCTGCACCTGCACGCCGGGCGTGGTGGTGCGTTGATTCTTGGCCAGGTTGAAGGCGTGGCGCAGCTTGAGCTCGTAGGGCTCGAAGCTGAGGTTGAGGCGGCCGCTCTTGGTGGTCTTGCGCGTGGGCTCGCCGAATGCGGAGAAGGATATCGGGCTCATGGCAAGTGCGGTGCCTAATATTGAGGTTCTCAGGAAATTGCGTCGATTCATGTGTATGTGTGGTATTAGTGGGTTGCAGATTATTTGGTGAAGTACCACGGATGCTCGCGGGCATAGGTGATACCGTCGGTGCCCTCGTAGCCGTGGATGCGCACGGCGTGCAGGAAGGGCGTGGTGAGGTAGGCCTCGGACTCGGGGTCGACGCTGTTGCGCTTCACGCGGCCGGAGGAGTGCACGTAGTTGCCGTCGGCATCGTAGATGGCCACGTGGGTCACGCGGCCCGTGCGGGCGTTGCCGAAAAACAGCAGGTCGCCGGCGCGGCAGTCGCGCCAGTCGGCAGCCTCGATGCGGCCGCCGGTCAGGGCCTGCTGCGAGGCGTCGCGGCGCAGGATTATGCCGTTGGCCAGATAGCCGGTCTTGGCCAGGCCGGAGCAGTCGAGCGTCTTGGCCGATGTTCCGCCCCAGAGATAGGGCGTGCCCTCCATGGAGTAGGCCATGTCGAGCACCACGTCGGGGTCGAACTCCTGGGCTGCCCAGGTGTTGATGTCGGTGAGCGCCGATGCGTCCACCCAGCCTTTGCGGCCGTCGGGCAGAAGCACTTCCACGCGGCCGTTTTTCTTGTGGTCGAGCGAGCCCTCGACGATGCAGCCCATCACGAGGTCGGAGACCACGTCGCGCACGCCCGATGCCTTGGGCGAGGTGTAGGCGCGCACCTGATAGGGGGCCGTGACCACCAGGCGCCGGGCCCGGCGCCACTCTTTCATGGCGCTGTCGCTCAGCTCCCGCAGCGACGACGACGGGCTGTAGGCTATGTAGCCGTCGGGTGTTTGCACCAGCGTCCACTCGCCGTCGTGGTCGAGCACGCGCAGGGGCATGCCCATGAGGGCCTGCGTGGCCATCTCGGCGGCGTGGCGCGGGCCGGTGCGCAGGCTGGCCACCGCGATGCGCGGCAGGGCCCATGAAGTGGTGGGATACACCCTTATATTATTAATGTGTACGATGCCGGCGGCGTCGAGGCTGTCGGTGATGGCAGCGCTCACGGCCTCCTCGCTGGTGGTGCCGGTGAGCTCTACCACGCCGTCGGTGTTCTGGTGTGCCTCGATGTCGGCGATCACCTGGCGGCGGTCGGGCGCCAGCCGGCGCTTCACGGCAGCCACCACGGCAGCGGCGCGGTCGGCGGGGCGCTGCACGGCCTCCACGCTCTCCACGCGCATGCGGCGGCGGAAACCGGGATAGAAGATGTTGCCCCGGGAACACTCGAGCTCGCCGGCCTGCTGGTCGACGGTCTCGCTGCGCACATATCGCTTCTCAGGCACCAGCGGCCCGCACACGCCGCTGTTGGCGGCCAGGCGGTAGGGGTCCATGCCGTGGGAGTAGAACGTGCGTGCGCGCGGGTCGGCGGCATTGTCGTAGCGCCCGAAGGAGCAGTCGACGGGCACCCAGCCCACGCCCTCGAAGTACACCTCGGCCCAGTCGTGGTAGTTGAGTTCGCCGGGGTGCATCATCCAGCCGCTCTCCCAGCGCGCCGGCACGCCCAGCGAGCGCATCAGCGAGATGTAGAGCAGCGACACCTGGCCGCAGTCGCCGTGGCCCTCGGCTATCACATATTCAGGGATGCAGGGGATGGTGCTGTATTCGCGCGCGCCGGCCCAGGGATAGTGGTGGTAGATATAGTCGTAGACCAGTTCGCTCTGCCGCAGCGGGTTTGTCTCGCTGCCCACGATGGCGCGGGCCATCGAGTCGAGGCGCACGATGTGGGGCCGCTCCATGGCCGTGTAGCGGCGGTAGAGCTCGCTGTTGGTGTCGTAGGGCTTCATGCGGGCCTCGATGTCGGCCGGGTCGAAGTACTCGCCGGAGGCTGTGTATTCCACCGTGAGCTCGAAGTGGGTGTCGGTGCCGTCGGCCACGGGCTGCTCCATGTACACGCTGCGGTGTACGCTCTCCTCGGGTGCCGACACGCGGTGGGCGGCGGGCACCGTCGACACCACGCGGATGTCGCTCTGGCGCTGCGAGGGGCGGGGTAGCGGCAGCCACAGGCGCAGGGTGTCGCCCCGCAGCTCCTCGCTGAAGGGCACATCCACGCTGTAGGTGTAGCGGAAGCGGCGCGCGGCGCCCGTGTCGAGCTTGCCGTCGACGGTGGCCAGCACGCTGTCCACGCAGGCTATGCGGGCCGGCTTGGCGGGCGACGTGCGGCCCATGTAGCCGCCGTTCATCATGGGGTTGACCAGCGCCAGGTTTCGCGGCGACTTCACGTGCATGCGCTTGCGTCCGTCAATCTCGCGCACCTCCAGGTAGCCGCGGCGGATGCAGTCGTGTATCTCTGCGTCGGTGATTCCGGGGTGCAGTTTCTTCACGGCCTTGATGCCTTCTTCCAGTGTGAGGCCGAAATCGGCGCGCGTGCGTGCCTCGATGGCGGCGGCGCTGTCGGGCTCGAGCCATGCGGGCGCGGCCGGGGCGGCGAGGCTGCCGGCCAGCAGGAGCACGGCTGAGATGAGGTGTGGTTTCATGCTATTCGAGTATTAAGGTGCCGAAAAACTCGGGACGGTGAAAATCGGGCTTCGGGGTGTCTATGGGGTTCCAGCTCAGGAAGTGGGGCTGCGACGTGGCCGAGGCGCACTTGTACAGATTGCCGCGCATGGCCACGGGCCGGCCCTCGTAGTGCACGCCTATGAGCTCCAGCGGGATGGCCACGAGCAGGTTCCAGGCGAAGATGCCCTCGAGCTCCCGGAAGGGGCGCGTGCCGCAGCTGGGCACGCGGCGCACGGCCGCCAGCTCCTCGGCTGTCAGGCGGGTGGGGCAGGGGCGCTCCCGGCGGTGCGAGGCGTTGAGGGTGCCTATGCAGTTGAACTCGAAGTTCCAGTATTCGCCTCCGGCCTCCGGCTGCACGAAAAACTCCACGCAAGAGTCTTCGCACACGGGGCCCAGGTCGCTGTACACCTCGCCGCGCAGGAAGTTGCTGCGGGTGAAGAAGTCGATGTAGAGCGTGCGGCCCGTGTGGCCCATCACGAACGACGACAGCGGCCTGTAGGGGAATTCCTTGGCCCAGTTGGCGCAGCCAATGAAGCCGCGGGCGCCGCCCTCGTCGAGGCGCGCCGAAATTTCGTCGGCGGTGTGCATGTCGTCGAGCTCGGGCAGCAGGGGAATGGATATTGTCTTGTTCTTGGGCATGATTGTCAGCAGAAGAAATGGTTTTTAACGGCCAGCCCCACGCCCACGGCCGCCATGCCTATGAGGATGGCCGCGATGATGCGGTTGAACAGCCACAGCGAGCGCACGTTGAAACGCCTGCGCAGCTTGTTGATCACGAAGGTCACGACATACCACCACGCCAGGGCGCCCCCCAGGATGGTGAGATATGCCGCCACGTAGTGGTGCACGCCGAACTCGGGCTGGATGAAATTGAAGCGCGCGAAAAGGCCGATGATGAAGAACAGTATCAGCGGGTTGCTGAACGTCAGCAGGAAGCCGCTGGCCAGGTCGCCCCAGTACGACGTCCCGGCCTTCCTCACTATCTCGCCGTCGGCCGCCTGCAGCGTGCGCGTGGGGTTCTTGCGGAAGAGATACACGCCGAAGGCCGCCAGCACGATGCCGCCCACCACCTGCAGAAGCACCTGGTGGCGGTCTATCAGGTCGGTGATGAAGCTGATGCCGAAACCGGTGAGCAGGCAGTAGAGCAGGTCGCTCACGCTGGCGCCTATGCCGGTGAACATTCCGGCCCAGCGGCCCTTGCTAAGCGTGCGCTGTATCACGAGCATGCCTATGGGCCCCATGGGCGCCGAAATGAGCACGCCTATGAGGAAGCCGCGGGGCAATATGTACAGCATCTGTTCCATGCGCGGGGCAATAATAAGCAAAGGTAGCATTTTTTTGCCGAACAGCCCGCGCCCGCAGGCACAAAAAAACTAAAAACTGCCTAAAAACACAAAACGAACCAATCGCCGCCGGCGCGTGTTTTTAAATAAAACTCGATACAATACACCTCGATATGAAAAAATACGGTATTTTCTACGCTTCCACAGGCGGCCACACCGATGAGGCCGCCCGCTCCATCGCCCGGTATCTGAACGTTGCCGAAGCCGACGTGCACGACGTGGCCACGACGGCCCCCTCCGCCCTCGGCGAATATGAGACGGCCATCCTGGGCTCGGCCACCTATGGCGACGGCGCCATGCACCCCCGCATGGCCGACTTCATCGACGGCGCCCAGGGCCTCTTCCTCAAGGGCCACCGCCTGGCTTTCTTCGGCACGGGCGACGACACCATGACCAACAGTTTCTGCAGCGCCGTGGGCGACATGGCCCGCGCAATGTCGGCCACGGAGGCCACGCAGGTGGGACAGTTCGACGCCCGCGGCTATCTCTTCGACAACAGCCGCGCCGAAATCGCGCCGGGCGTCTACGCCGGCCTGCTGCTCGACTACGTGAACCACGCCGACCTCAGCGACGAGCGCATCGCCCGCTGGGTGAAGACCCTCTGATAGAACGGCACGCAATATATACGGCAGTCGCGAGAAGTGCCACTATTGCCTGGCCTATAGCCGATTATATATTCCTCTGCGCCTCTGTGCGAGCTTTTCCCGCCGGGCGGCAACGTCAGGCGGGGAGCAGCGCCATCGCCTGGCGGCCCAGCTGCCGCTTGGCCTCGGAGTGGCGCTTCACCATGGTCACGAAGGGGTCGGCCTCGAAGCTGCCGCGCACGCTGATGAAGTCGCTGTCGGCGGCCATGTCGGGCGCGTCGATGCCGAATCCCGTGCGCGACCGCAGCGAGTATTCTTTGGCGGCGTCGGCGAGGAGCAACTCGTTCAGCGCCAGCACGCTGTGCTCCCATCGCCGGATTATCTCCCTTACGTCGGACGGCTCGAGCTGTCCGACGCTTTTTCCGTACCACTGCTCCAGGTAGTCGGCGGCCCAGGTCCACTCCATGTCGTAGTAGGCGGCATGCAGCGCGTGCCACCGGGCCTCGAGCTCGTCGAGGGTGGCGATGCTTCCGTCTTCGATGCTGTCGCAGAGGCTGTCCACCTCGCTCTTGGGGGCTATGAGGCCGCACACGTCCACCCACTGGCCGCTGCCGGCGGTGCTCGTGCGCCCGAGGCGTCGGCGCATCTCGTCGGCATCGGCGCAGGGCTCGGTGCCCAGGCGGCTTATGATGCTGTTGCCCATGAATTTGTCGATGGCCAGGCGGTAGTAGTCGCGGCCGCGGCGCAGGGCGCGGGCCTCGATTATCATCGACTGAAACGCCAGGCGCTCGGCGGTGAGGCCGGCCGTGCGCTCCAGGGCGTCGAGCAGCTCTATGCCGCCATCCATGCGCCCCACGGTGTAGGGGCTCAGCAGGTTGAAGTTGATGCAGTCCAGGCGGTGCGGGTCGCGGCGCTTGTCGCGCTTGGGCCATTTCTGGGCGTCGCGGATGGTGCCCACGCTGCGCAGGTTCACGCCCGGCACCAGGAAGCTGCCGCCGCTGTTTTCGATCAGGTAGGAGAAGGGCAGGCGCGACGTGTCCGGGTGGTTCACGTGGCGCCCCATCACCAGCGAGAACGCCCCGATGCGCGCGGGCCACAGTATGTAGGAGTCGCTGGTGGTCTTGCTGCCGCGCTCCACCACGCCCTGGTGTATGGGCCCCAGCTTGTACATGTGGTTGCTCTGGTTCGACCCCGAGCCGGCGTTGAGAAACGAGAAGAGGCCGGCTATCAGCAGGCTCGACTTGTGCATCGTCACGGTGTAGGGGCCGCCGAAGATGGCCGCGGCCTCGCCGTTCTCGCAGGTGCAGTTGGCGAAAAACAGCGAGTCGTGGGCCGAGAACAGGTGCGACAGGTGGGTGGCCTGGCCTATGAAGCAGTGGCGCACCACGGCGCCGTCGTCCACGCAGCTGCCGGAGGCGAAGATGAAGCCCTCGGCTATCACGTCGCGGCCCACGCGCACGGGGTCGGCCTCGCTCGAGGCTATCGTGCCGTTCATCAGGCGCGTGGCGCCGCTCACGGTGGCGTGGTCGCCTATGTTCACGTTGGTGATCGACCCGGCGTTCACCACCCGCGCGTTGCGCCCCACGCGCCCGCGGCTGCCGGCCATGGCGGCGGCGCGGCGGCGCACCATGCCGCACAGGGCGTCCACCACCCGGCTGCGGTCGCGGTACATGGCTATGAGATAGGCCGTGTGGGCCGACATGTTTTCGTAGATGGGCACCTCGCGGCCGCCGGTTTCGTTGAGCACCGACACCTCCGTGCCGGTGCCGAAGCTGCTGTCGAGGGTGCACACCAGCGCGTCGGCGTTCTCGATGCAGGCGCCGTCGCCGATGTCGTAGTTGCTTATGCTGTCGGCCACGCGGCGGATGAGCACGTTGTCGCCCACGCTCACGTTGTGCAGCGTCACGTCGCAGATGGCGCTGTGGCGCTGCAGGCCTCCGGCCATGGTGAAGACGCCGTCGAGGCGCCCCAGGCGCACGTCGCCCGAAAATTCCACGTTGCTGATGTGTTGGGTGGTGAATCCGTCGGTCACCGTCACCCGCGACCAGTCGGCGCAGGTGCAGCCGCGGCTCTCGAGCCGGGCGATTTCTTCCTGTGTAAGTTGGCGAATCATATAGAATTAAGCGTTTTAAGCAATATTGTGCAAAGATAGGCATTTTCCGGCAATATATCGCAATACAAAGCGAATAAGACGCGCCGCAGGGCGCGTCCCGAGCCATAGCCGCGGGGTGAGCGCAGCGCACCCCGCAGCCGCCACCGTTCGCCCCGTTCGCCCCGGCAAATCAAAAAAAGTTGTAAAAAATGGGGCTGCGGGCACGCTGATTGCAAAATCTTGCTTATCTTTGCCCAATAATTGGTGCCAATGATATCCCGAGTAATCAACGAAGAGAGTGTGCGCCGGCTGCACCGCCTGCTGGCCGATGCCTCGCGCGTGGCCATCATCTGCCATGTGGGGCCCGACGGCGATGCCGTGGGGTCGTCGCTCGCGCTGGCCCATGTGCTCACCACCCTGGGCAAGGAGGCGCGCTGCATCATCCCTGACCCCACCTCGGCCCTGCTCATGCAGCTGCCGGAAGCCAAGGAGCTGGTGGATGCCGCCCGGCATCCCGACTTCGCCCGCACGCTGCTGCGCGACGCCGACCTCATCTTCTGCCTCGACTTCAACGAGCCCAAGCGTGTAGACCGCATGGCCGACGCCCTGCTGGCCGCCACCGCCCCCAAGGTGATGATAGACCATCACGAGAACCCCGCCGCCTTCGCCACCCTCACCATCTCCCATCCGGAGATGGCCGCCACGTGCTACCTGCTGTTCCGCGTGCTCTGCCGCCTGGAGCTGCTGCCCTACATCGACGCTGTGGCCGCCACCCAGCTGCTGGCCGGAATACTCACCGACACCGGCGGCCTCTCCTACAACAGCTCCGACCCGGAGCTCTACATCGTGGTGGCCGAGCTCCTGCGCCACGGCGCCGACAAGCAGCGCCTGTACAAGCTGCTGTTCAACACCGTGAGCGAAAACGCCCTCAAGCTCAACGCCTATGCCATCGACCGCAAGATGGAGGTGCACCGCGACATGCACGCCGCGCTCATCACCCTGAGCCGCGCCGAGCTCAACAGCTACCACTACTGCAAGGGCGACACCGAGAGCCTCGTCAACCGCCCCCTGGCCATCCCCGGCGTGGTCTATTCGTGCTTCATGCGCGAGGAGGAGCGCTACATCAAGGTGTCGATGCGCTCACAGGGCGATTTCCCCGTCAACGAGATATGCGCCGAGCACTTCGGCGGCGGCGGCCACATCAACGCCGCCGGCGGCGAGTTTCACGGCACCCTCGACGAGGCCGCCGAGAAGTTCCGCTCCATCATGGCCCAGAACAAGAAGAAATACATAGATAAAGAATGAATATACTCCGCAACACCCTCATAGCCGCCCTCGCCCTCATGGGCGCGGCTCTGGCATCGTGCAGCGACACCAAGAGCTATGCCGAGCTGCTCAACGACGAGTCGCACTATGTGAATATGTTCCTCGCCAATCAGCGCGTGGTCAACTCCGTGCCCGCCGACACCGTCTTCGAGTGCGGCCCCGGCGCTCCCTACTACCGCCTCGACGAAGACGGCGAGCTCTACATGCAGGTGATCGACCCCGGCACCCCCGGCAACAAGGCCAAGAACGACGAGCTCATCTATTTCCGCTTCACGCGCTTCTCGCTCTACAACTACCAGGGCGGCAGCCTCTCAGGCATAGGCAACGAGACCGACCTGAGCTTCGACAACACCTTCTTCCGCTTCGGCAACTACCAGCTGGCCAGCTCCAGCCAGTGGGGCTCGGGCATCCAGTATCCGCTGGCCCTGCTGCCCGTCGATGCCGAGGTGAACCTCATCGTGAAGTCGCAGCTGGGCCTCACCAGCGAGATTGCCGAGGTGGTGCCCTATCTCTACCACCTGCGCTACTACCGCCCCAAAATCTGATTTCATAGCCTTAAATTCAATAATCCCACTCTAAATGACCCTCATAAAGTCTATCTCGGGTATTCGCGGCACCATAGGCGGTGCACCCGGCGATGCCCTCACGGCGCAGGACGTCGTGCGCTTCACCGCGGCCTACGCGGCTTTCATTGAAAAAACCACCTCGCGCAGCTCGCGCACCATCGTGGTGGGCCGCGACGCCCGCCTCAGCGGCGACATGGTGGCGCGTCTCGTCACCGGCACCCTCATGAGCATGGGCTTCGATGTGGTCAACATAGGCCTCGCATCCACCCCCACCACCGAGATGGCCGTCACGGCCGAGGGCGCCTGCGGCGGCATCATCATCACCGCCTCCCACAACCCCCTGCAGTGGAACGCCCTCAAGCTCCTCAACGAGCACGGCGAGTTTCTCAACGACGCCGAGGGCCGCGAGGTGCTGCGCATCGCCGACGCCGGCGACTACAGCTACGCACCCGTCGAGGCCATAGGCCACGAGTATGTCAACACCACCTGCGACCGCCATCACATCGACGCCGTGCTGGCCCTGCCCGCCGTCGACGTCGAGGCCATCCGCCGCGCCGGCTTCCGCGTGGCCGTCGATGCCGTCAACAGCGTGGGCGGCACCGTGATTCCCCGCCTGCTCCGCGCCCTGGGCGTCAAGGAGGTGATCGAGCTCAACTGCGAGCCCACGGGCCGCTTCGCCCACACCCCGGAGCCCATCCCCGAAAACCTCACCGGCATCGCATCGCTCATGGCCACCGGCGTGGCCGACGTGGGCTTCGTGGTCGACCCGGACGTCGACCGCCTCGCCATCGTCATGGAAAACGGCGAGATGTTCGGCGAAGAATACACCCTCGTAAGCGTGGCCGACTACGTGCTGGGCCTCACCCCCGGCGCCACCGTGAGCAACCTCAGCTCGTCGCGCGCCCTGCGCGACGTCACCCGCGCCCGTGGCGGCCGCTACGAGGCCGCAGCCGTGGGCGAGGTCAACGTCACCACCAAGATGAAGGAGATAGGCGCCGTAATAGGCGGCGAAGGCAACGGCGGAGTCATCTACCCCGAGCTCCACTACGGCCGCGACGCCCTCGTGGGCGTGGCCCTCTTCCTCACCCTCCTCGCCAAGAGCGGCAAGAAGGTGAGCGAACTGCGCGCATCCCTGCCCCCCTATTCCATCTACAAGACCAAGGTGTCGCTCGCGCCCACCCTCGACATCGACGCCCTGCTCCAGGCCGTGCAGAAGCGCTTCGCCGGCGAGGAAATCACCACCATCGACGGCGTCAAGATCGACTTCGCCGACTCTTGGGTGCACCTCCGCCGCAGCAACACCGAGCCCATCATCCGCGTCTACGCCGAAGCCGCCACCCCCGAAGCCGCCGCCCGCCTCGGCGAAGACGTCAAAGCCATCATCACCGGCATGCTCTGAGCCCGGCCTGCGAAAAGATACAAAAGGACAAAAACAGCAAAAGAAACAAAAATAAATTTTTAGCCGGGATAGCCCCGCGCGAAGCTGTGGAGGGACGCTTTTCAAGCGTCCACCCTTCGCATGGCCTCTAGCACAGAGCCGTGGAAGGACGCTTTTCAAGCGTCCACCCCCTTCGCATGGCCTCGCACAGAGCCGTGGGGAATTATATAAGAGGCTGCAAGCCAGGCTTAGAGCGTCTCCGACGCTCTCCATTGCTATTTTTACCGACATGAAGGCGGCTTTTTGTTTCTTTTGG
>CAYUUN010000066.1:0-12365 GCA_964447895.1 uncultured Bacteroides sp.
ATCGTCAGCCGTGCCGACACCGGTTTTGAGAACCTCTGGGGCCTGCAGGACTGCGCCGAAACCATCTACGAATTTGCCAGCGAGGAACAGAAAGCCAAATACATTCCCCGCGTGTGCGAGGGTGAGACCATGTCAATGGACCTCACCGAGCCCGATGCCGGCTCCGACCTTCAGAGCGTTATGCTCAAGGCCACCGAGCAGCCCGACGGCACATGGCGCCTGAACGGCGTAAAGCGCTTCATCACCAACGGCGACAGCGACATCCACCTCGTGCTCGCACGCAGCGAGGACGGCACCAAAGACGGCCGCGGCCTCTCCATGTTCATCTACGACAAGCGCGACGGCGGTGTGACCGTTCGCCGCATTGAAAACAAGATGGGCATCAAGGGTTCGCCCACCTGCGAACTCGTGTACAAGGACGCCAAGGCCGAACTCGTGGGTTCGCGCCGCATGGGTCTTATCAAGTATGTGATGGCCCTCATGAACGGCGCCCGCCTCGGCATTGCCGCACAGAGCGTCGGCGTAAGCGAAATCGCTTACCGCGAAGCACTTGCCTATGCCAAGGAGCGCAAGCAGTTCGGCAAAGCAATCATCGAATTCCCGGCCGTGGCAGAGATGCTCAGCGTGATGAAGGCCAAACTCGATGCATCGCGCACGCTGCTTTACGAGTGCTCGCGCTACGTAGACCTCTACAAGGTGTACGAGGACATCGCAAAAGAGCGTAGCCTCACGCCCGAAGAGCGCAAGGAAATGAAGCACTATAGCCGTCTGGCCGATGCTCTTACACCTCTGGCAAAGGGCATGACCAGCGAATATTGCAACCAGAACGCCTACGACTGCATCCAGGTGCACGGCGGCAGCGGTTTCATGAAGGACTACGCCTGCGAACGCATCTATCGCGACGCCCGCATCACGAGCATCTACGAGGGTACCACACAGCTGCAGGTTGTCGCCGCCATCCGCCACGTCACCACCGGCACATATCTTGAGCTCATCAAGAGCTATGCCGAACAGCCCGTGGCAGCCGGAATGGAGGACGTCAAGGAAATGCTCGACGCCATGACAGCCCAGTATGCCGAAGCCGTTGAAAAAGTAGCCGCCGCAGGCGATACTCGCTACACCGATTTCATGGCTCGTCGCCTTGTGGAAATGGCCGGTGGCATCATCATGAGCTACCTGCTGCTCCTCGACACCGCCCGCAACGAATCCTTCGCCCGCACAACCCGCGTCTATGCCAAGTTGGCACAGGCCGAGGTTGCCAAACACTCGGAATTCGTGAAGACCTTCACGCCCGACCAGATGGCCCTCTACGAAGCCTAACCAACTGATGTACAAACAAATAAAAAGGACCGCTTGTCGCGGTCCTTTTTATTTGTTACCAGGGAGAATCCAATGGACAACCGGCCTATTGCGGTAAAAACGAGCGAAAGAAAAGATGAAGAGGGAAATTTCCAAATGCTCTGAAGTAATATCAATAGCGTAGAAAGAGCACGGCTCACTCGGAGACCTTCGCCGGCATCTACGTCTGTGTAAGAACCAGCCAGGAAGGATGGTGCATCCTGGTCGTGTTATTCATAGGGCTTGTAGCCAAGCTGCACGCGCAGGCAGTCGTAACGATAGGGGATAAAAGCAATTTCAAATCATCAATTTCTTAGCGCATTTATTGTCTAACCCGCAACACGAATACGCAATTTAACATAATAGTGATTATCAAATATCGCTTTACTCATTTATTATATATAATAAGTTTTGCACTTTGCACGGGATTTTCTATTTTTGCATTTAATTGTTGAATAAGATGGAAAAATCCAAAACTCAAGATGTAAACAAGCCGCCTTATCGTCTGGGCGTGGCTCTAAGCGGTGGCGGCGCCCGCGGTTTCGCACATGCCGGCGCACTCAAAGCCATCGAGGAAGCCGGTCTGCGACCCGATGTTATTGCCGGTGTTAGCGCCGGGTCTGTGGTGGCCGTACTGTATGCTGCCGGAGTCAAACCCGACAATATGGTAAAACTGTTCACCGAACGTGCGTTCACCGACTTTGCATCTCTCCAGCTGGGCAGCGGAGGATTGTTCGGCATCGACCGCTTTAAAAACTTCATAATGAAGGCAATAGGTGGCGAACGCAATCTTGAAGACCTTAATATACCTACCTATCTGGGCGTTACGAATCTTGACAAAGGCGAGCCTCACGAATTTCACACCGGTCCGATAGGTGCCCGCATGGCCGCTTCGTGCAGTATTCCCATCGTATTCAAACCGGTTCGTATCGACGGCACCTACTATGTAGACGGCGGCGTGCTGCGCAATCACCCGGCCTGGATTATCCGCGACAAATGCGAAACCCTCATAGGCGTTAATGTCAGTCCGATGGATCTTACCCGCAAGAGCAACACGTTGCTGGGCGTGGCGCTGCGCACCTACAATATGATGCTGAAATCCAATCAGGCCGAAGACATGGCATTGTGCGACATATCGGTGACCACGCCTGAGTTGTCGCACTATTCGGTGTTCAATCTCAAACTCATAAACAACGTTTTTACAAGCGGTTACATGCACATGCGCCGAGCGCTGCGCGATGCCGGCATGTGGCAGACTGCCGATAATAAGTAAATCTTTCCACACTTTCAGTGATGATAAAAAACGAACGTCCGGTCATCTACCAGATGCTCCCGCGCCTCTTTTCCAATACCTGCCCTACCCCTGTGCCCGACGGGCCTATTGAAACCAACGGATGCGGCAAGCTCAATGGAGTCACCAAGGATGCTGTAAACTATATCAAATCCCTGGGCTGCAACTACATATGGCTCACGGGAGTGATTGAACACGCTCACACGCCCGACTATTCCGCCTTTGGCATTCCCAAACATAACCCCCACATTGTCAAGGGAAAAGCGGGCAGTCCCTACGCCATTACCGACTACTACGACGTCGACCCCGACCTGGCCGAGAATGTAGCAGACCGTATCGGCGAATTCGAGCAGTGCGTGCAGCGCATCCATTCAGCCGGAATGAAGGTAGTCATAGACTTTGTTCCAAACCATGTGGGCCGTCAGTATCATTCTGATTCAGCACCTGCCGGAGTAGAAGATTTCGGTGCCACCGACAACAAGGACATGTTCTTTTCGCCTGCCAACAATTTCTACTATATTCCACGGCAACAATTTGCTCCGGAGGCAGATATGGGTTCGGGAGAAGACGCTTATCACGAGTTCCCGGCAAAAGCGACCGGCAACGATTGTTTCACGGCATTTCCCGGGCGCTTCGACTGGTACGAAACCGCGAAGCTCAACTATGGCGTTGATCCCGCCAATGGTTCCAAGCACTTCGATCCGATACCGCCCACCTGGTTCAAGATGCTTAATATCTTGAATTATTGGGCCGCCAAGGGCGTGGACGCGTTTCGATGCGACATGGTGCACATGGTGCCGGTAGAGTTCTGGCATTGGGCTATAAAGCAAGTGAAATCCCGGTATCCCCACCTTCTTTTCATGGCCGAGATATATGATTTTGCCCTATACCGTCCGTATATCTTCGAAGGCGGATTCGACTATCTTTACGACAAGGTGACGCTCTACGACACGTTGAGGGCAATCGAAACCGGCAACGTTTCGGCAGCTTGCCTTACATCGTGCTGGCAGACAGTGGAAGGTATCTCCGGCCATATGCTCAATTTCCTTGAAAACCACGACGAACAGCGTTTTGCCTCCGCACATTATGCCGGCGATGCATCGCACGTGCTCCCGTCGCTGGTGGTGAGCGCCACCATTGGCCAAGGAGCCATGATGGTTTATTTCGGGCAGGAGATTGGCGAGACCGGCTCCGATGCCGAAGGCTACAGCGGTATGGACGGTCGCACCACGATTTTCGACTACTGGAGCATAGAGAAAGTGCGACGGCTATACAACGGCGGCACGTGCGACGGTCCTCTTTCTCCGGAAGAAAAGCAGCTGCTCGACACTTACAGCCGCGTCCTTAACCTTATAAACAAGGAAGAATCCTTCCGCTCGGGAGCATTTTTCGACCTGATGTACGTCAACTACGAAAATCCGGCATTCAACCCCCACAGGCAATACGCCTATCTGAGGAGTTGCCCCGGCTCCACCACCCTGGTTGTCGTGAACTTCGACGACAAGGACGCCGATGTCGCCGTAAACATTCCCCGCCATGCTTTCGACGTCATGAATCTCCGGCCTACAGAAGGCCTGGCTACCGACCTCCTGAACCGCAAACGCATGAAAATCAGTTTTAACCCCGACACACCCGTACGTTGCAGGGTAGCCGCCCATGGCGCTACGATTCTGCGAATCCCCCGTGCGAGCGCAAAAAAGTAGTTCGCGACTGTAGGTATTGTCGGTAAATTTGATTAATTTTGCGATAGTATTTCACACACAAAATAATGGAAACTCCCATAACTACTCCTTTCAAGGTCTTCTCCGGCACGCGTTCGCGCTACATCGCCGAGGAGATTTGTAAAGAACTCGGCGTCGAGTTGGGTAAAATGAAAATCGAAAGATTCGCAGACGGCGAATTCGAGGTGTCATTTGAAGAATCTATCCGTGGTTGCGAAGTCTACCTGGTTCAGAGCACTTTCCCCAACTGCGACAACCTCATGGAGCTCCTGCTCATGATTGATGCCGCAAAACGCGCTTCTGCCAAGAACATCGTAGCAGTGATGCCGTATTTCGGCTGGGCCCGTCAGGACCGCAAAGACAAGCCGCGTGTGAGTATCGCCGCAAAACTCGTCAGCGACCTCATCTCCACAGCCGGTGCCGACCGCGTGATATGCATGGACCTCCATGCCGAGCAGATTCAGGGTTTCTTCAATGTGCCTGTCGACCACCTCTATGCTTCGTCGGTGTTCATCCCCTACCTCCAGTCGCTCAAACTGGACAACGTGGTGATCGCCACTCCTGACGTGGGCGGAGCCAAACGCGCCAACAGTTATGCCAAATACCTCGATGTGCCCCTGGTGCTCTGCCACAAGCAGCGCGCGAAGGCCAATGTGGTGGCTAAAATGACAGTTATCGGCGATGTCAAGGACAAGAATGTAATTCTCATCGACGATATGGTGGATACCGCAGGCACCATCACCAAGGCCGCGAACCTAATGATGGAAAACGGAGCAAAGAGCGTGCGCGCCCTGTGCACACACGCCATCATGAGCGACCCCGCTTCCGACCGCGTTCAGGAATCGGCCATCGAAGAGATGATTTTCACAAACTCGATTCCCTACCACGGCACGTGCACCAAGTGCACGATCCTGTCGGTGGCCAGGCTCTTCGCCGACACTATCCGTCGCGTTCACAGCAATCAGAGCATATCCTCTCAGTATCTCATCAAGCATTAAGCCAACGATTTATCGGCCGGAAAACTGACGGTGCGCTTGTGCCGTGCTGTTTCCGGCCGTTTTCTCTCTCCCACCCTGCATGAAAAGAATCGACCAGGAAACCGTACGCCGAATCCTCGACACTGCCAATATCGTCGAGGTTGTGAGTGACTTCGTGAGCCTGAAACGGCGCGGCGCCAACTATGTGGGTCTGTGTCCGTTCCACAACGAGCGCACGCCATCGTTCAGCGTGTCTCCGGCGCGCGGCTACTGCAAGTGCTTCAGCTGCGGCAAAGGCGGTTCGCCGGTCGGTTTCATCATGGAACTGGAGCAGATGAGCTACGGCGAGGCGCTCCGCTACCTGGCCCGTAAATATAATATAGAGATTCAGGAGCACGACCTCAGCCCTGAGGAGCAGGACCGCGAGACAGCCCGCGAGTCCATGATGGCCGTCAACGAATTTGCCCAGAAATTTTTCGAGGACACCCTGCTCGACACACAGGAAGGCCGGGACGTGGGCCTCGCCTATTTCCGGCAGCGCGGCATCAACGATGCCATGATCAAGCGCTTTCATCTGGGTTTTGCCCCGGACAGCGCTACCGCCCTCTACGATGCGGCCACTGCTAAAGGCTTCGATGCCAAATATCTATTCGACACGGGTGTGTGCATCCGCAACGAGCAGGGCCGCATTTACGACCGCTTCCGCGGCCGTGTGATCTATCCCGTGCACAGCATCTCGGGCAAAGTGGTGGCTTTCGGCGGTCGCACCTTGCGCACCGACAAGAAGATGGCGAAATACGTCAATTCTCCCGAGTCGGTGATATACAGCAAGAGCAACCAGCTCTACGGCCTGTTTCAGGCGAAACGCTCGATTGTAGACCGCGGCAAGTGCATCCTTGTGGAAGGATACATGGACGTGATCTCGATGCACCAGAGCGGCATCGAAAACGTTGTCGCATCCTCCGGCACTTCGCTCACCGACGGCCAGATACGCCTGATACACAGATTCACGGAGAACGTCACCGTGATTTACGACTCCGATGCAGCCGGCATCAAGGCATCGCTGCGCGGCATCGACATGCTGCTGGCCGAGGGACTGAACGTCAAGGTTCTGCTTCTGCCGGACGGCGACGACCCGGACTCGTTTTCCCAGCATCATACATCACAGGAAGTTGAGGAATACATCGCCGCCAACGAGACAGATTTCATCGCCTTCAAGACAAAGATTCTACTCGAAGACGCCGCCGGAGACCCCGTGCGCCGCGCCGATGTCATAAACGACATCCTGCGGTCTATAGCCGTAATTCCCGACATTGTCAAGCAGCAGGTGTATTTAGCCGAATGCTCGCGTTCGCTGAATATTCCGGAATCCACTCTTGGTCTGCAGCTTTCCAAAATAGCTGCCACCCGCGCGGAGGACCTTGAAAAGGAAGACCAGCGCAGGAAAGCGGCCCGGAGCATCGAGCAAGCTCCGGAACCCGCTGCCGAAGCCTCTGATTCCGATAGCGACATAGGGCTGGCATATCTGCGTAAATACGAGCGGCAGTTGCTGCGATTCGTCGTGAAATACGCCTTGTGCGAGATAGGTATAGTGACCGACGGCGACACTTCAGACAGCAGCATCGAAAGCATAAACGTGCTTGATTTCGTGAAAAACGAAATGAGTGCCGACGGGCTCGATTTCATCGACCCGCTGCACAAGCGCGTAATGGACATGGTGGCGGAAGCGGCCGCCATGTGGAAAACCGAATATCCGGAAATAATCGCCAGAATCGAGTCTCAACGCGAGCAGCTCATGAACAAGGGGCTGCAGGAAATACGCGACGCCGGTCTTTCGGTAAGCGCTATCAATGCTCGCGAAGCCGCCCTCAGAGACGAGTGCGACAGGTTTGTGCAGCAGGGCATCGACGACAAGGCTCTCGAGTACGTAAGCTACACACTCTGCTCCTCTCCCGACGACGATGTGCGCCGCCTCTGCACCGAACTGAGCATCGACCGCTACCAGCTGAGCAAGGTACACACAAAGCACACCAAGATAGAGAGCGAGCGCGAGAGCCTAAGCCGCCTCGTGCCGCGTGTGATACTGGAATTGAAGGGAGCTACCCTTGAAGTGATGATACGCCGGCTGAAACACCGTCTCGACAACGAGAAGGACCCTTCGGCACAGATTGAGCTGATGCTGCAGCTGAAAGAACTGAAATCGCTGCATTCGGAATTTGCCCGCGAACTGGGCGACCGCACCATTACTCCACGCAAGATTAACTGAAAAATGCGTAAAAATCACTAAAAAACAATCCTTTCGGCACTTGCACGCGTTTTAAAATAGACTTTTTCAAAAAAAATAGCTATCTTTGCACTTCCAAAAAGACAATTTGATGGCAAATAAGACTCGTGAGATAGATTATATCTTTGAGTGCAGCTGGGAAGTTTGCAACAAAATAGGAGGCATTTACACTGTCCTGTCATCCAAAGCAAAGACCCTTCAGGAAACACACAAAGATAGAATTATATTTATAGGTCCGGACGTTTGGACTGCCGATAATCCCTCCCCTTGGTTCACTGAGGTGCGCACGCCGCTGAGCTCATGGCTCAAGACCGCCGCGCTGCCCGAGGGTGTGAAGGTGCGCGCCGGCCGTTGGGAAATCCCCGGCAGACCCCTGGCGGTACTCGTAAGTTTCGACAGCCTTTACGCTACTAAAAACGACTTCTACGCTTTCGCGTGGAACCGTTTCGGCGTCGACTCCCTCCATGCCTACGGCGATTACGACGAAGGATGCGCTTTTGCCCGCGCGGCCGGCATCGTCGTTGAAAGTATCGTCAGATGGTTGGGCGACAAGGCCGGCAATGTAGTCGCTCATTTCGATGAGTGGACCACCGGCATGGGTCTTCTATACGTGGCCGACAAACTGCCCGAAGTGGCTACTGTGTTCACGACACACGCCACGAGTATAGGGCGCAGTATTTGCGGCAACGGCAAAAAACTTTACGACTATCTTCCCGGCTACAACGGCGACCAGATGGCCCGCGAGCTCAACATGGAGGCCAAGCACAGCCTGGAGAAGACGGCGGCTACCGAGGCCGACGCCTTCACGACAGTCAGCGACGTGACGGCTGCCGAATGTGCGCAGCTGCTCGAGCGCAAGCCCCTGGTCACGCCCAACGGCTTTGAAAACGGCTTTGTACCTGCGCGCAATCGCCGCAAGAGCGCGCGCAAGGATGCCCGGGATTGTATGCTCGGCGTGGCACGCGCCCTCACCGGCTGTGAGTTGCCCGACGACACCTTCCTGCTCGTCACTTCCGGTCGTTGCGAATATCGCAACAAGGGTCTCGATGTATTTCTCGACGCCATGGCCGTGCTCGACACGGAAAATCTCCGGCGCGATGTGGTGGCCTTCGTCATGGTGCCTGCATGGGTGCAGATGGCGCGTCCGGAGCTGCGAAAAGCTATAGACAACGGCACTCCCGGCGGCATGCACGACCCCGTGCTTACCCACTGGCTCAACAACTACAACGACGACCCCGTGAACCGTCGCATCCACGAGCTCGGATTTGCCCACGGACGACACAAGCTTCACGTGATCTATGTGCCCAGCTACCTTAACGGCGACGACGGCATATTCAACAAGACCTACTATCAGCTCCTTCCGGGAGCGGATGCCACGGTGTTCGCCTCCTACTATGAGCCCTGGGGATACACGCCTCTCGAGAGCATAGCATTCGGTGTTCCCACGGTTACCACCGACCTCAGCGGTTTCGGCCAGTGGGTTGCCGCCAGTTGCACTCCCGGATTTGCCGGTAGCGGCGTCGAAGTGATACACCGCACCGACTCCAACTATCCCGAGGTCGTTGCCGGCATAGCTTCGGCCGTGCGTGCTCTCCTTGAGGCGAACGCCGACGAGGCTGCAGCGATTTCGGCAGCGGCCGAACGCACGGCGTCGCAAGCCATGTGGTGCCACTTTATCGACAAATATCATGTGGCCTATCAGGCAGCACTCGACGCACGGGATGAAAGAACAAAGAAATAAAACGAATATAAACCAAAATACAAATTTATAAATATGAAACTTCCGGTAAGCGACACTAATGCCCCTATCTGGCGCGACATTATTGTCAAATCCGAGCTTCCTTCGCAGCTCAAGCCCCTCGAAGAGCTCGCCAAGAACCTTTGGTGGGTGTGGAATAGCGAAGCCAAGGCCCTTTTCCGTGAAATCAATCCCGATGCATGGCGCAACACGGGCGAAAACCCCGTGATGGTGATCCAGCAGATGAGCTTCGAGCGTATTCAGGAACTCATCGCCGACAGCGGTTTCATGGGCCGCCTCAAGCATGTCTACGATATGTTCAAGGAATACATGAAGCAGCCCATGCGCACCGACGTTCCCTCCGTGAGCTACTTCTCCATGGAATACGGTCTCTGCAACTGCCTCAAGATCTATTCCGGCGGTCTCGGCGTACTGGCCGGCGACTACATTAAGGAGGCTTCCGACAGCCGTGTGAACATGACGGCCGTGGGTTTCCTCTATCGCTATGGCTACTTCACGCAGAGCCTCAGTGTAGACGGTCAGCAGATTGCCAACTACGAGCCCCAGAACTTCAACCAGCTCCCCATCGAGGCAGTCCTCGACAAGGACGGTCACCCCATGGTGCTCGAGGTTCCCTACCCCGGCCGTGTCATCTACTGCCACATCTGGCGCGTGAATGTGGGCCGCATGAACCTCTACCTGCTCGACACCGACTTCGACATGAACAGCGAGTTTGACCGCAGCATCACCCACCAGCTCTACGGCGGCGACTGGGAAAACCGCATCAAGCAGGAGTATCTGCTGGGTATCGGCGGCGTGCTCATGCTCAAGAAACTCGGCATCAAGAACCAGCTCTACCACTGCAACGAGGGTCACGCCGCACTGCTCAACCTGCAGCGCCTCGTGGACTATGTGCAGGACGACCATCTCGATTTCAACGTGGCTCTCGAACTGGTGCGCGCTTCGTCGCTCTACACCGTGCACACCCCCGTTCCCGCCGGCCACGACTACTTCGACGAAGGTCTCTTCGGCAAATACATGGGCGAGTTCCCTGCCCGTCTCGGCATCAGCTGGAACGACCTCATGAACATGGGTCGCGAGAATCCCGACACCAACGAGCGCTTCTCCATGAGCGTCTTCGCCCTCAACACCTGCCAGGAGGCCAACGGCGTCAGCTACCTCCACGGCGAGGTGAGCAAGCGCATGTTTGCCGGCATCTGGAAAGGCTACACTTGGGAAGAAAGCCACGTGGGCTACGTGACCAACGGCGTGCACATGCCCACCTGGGCCGCCTCGGAGTGGAAGGAGTTCTACACCGAGCATCTCGGTCAGCAGGTGTTCTCCCACCAGAGCGACCCCGAAGCCTGGAAGGGCATCTTCAAGGTGAGCGACGAAGCAATCTGGAAAATGCGCTGCACCCTCAAAAACAAGTTCATCAACTTCGTTAAGCGCGACTTCAAGGCCAAATGGCTTGCCAATCAGGGCGATCCCTCGGCCGTGGTGGAAGTGCTGGAGCGCATCAACCCCAATGCCCTGATCATAGGATTTGCCCGTCGATTCGCCACCTACAAGCGCGCACATCTGCTGTTCACCGACCTCGACCGTCTGGCCAAGATCGTCAACAACGAGCAGTTCCCCGTGCAGTTTGTGTTCTCCGGCAAGGCCCACCCCGCCGACGGCGCCGGCCAGGGACTCATCAAGCGCATCATGGAAATCTCGCGCATGCCCCAGTTCCAGGGCAAGATCATCTTCCTTGAAGACTACAACATGGTAGTGGCCAAGCGCCTCGTCACCGGCGTCGACATCTGGCTCAACACCCCCACCCGTCCCCTCGAGGCCTCCGGCACCTCCGGCGAGAAGGCAGAGATGAACGGCGTGCTCAACTTCTCGGTGCTCGACGGCTGGTGGTACGAAGGCTACCGCTTCGACGAGAAAGCCGGCTGGGCACTCACCGACAAGCGCACCTACACCGACCAGGCCCAGCAGGACAAGCTCGATGCAGCCACCATCTACTCCATGCTCGAAAACGAGATTATCCCTCTCTACTTCGCCAAGAACTCGAAGGGCTACTCTCCCGAGTGGATTCAGTATATCAAGGGCTCCATCGGCCACATCGCTCCCCACTTCACCATGCAGCGCATGATCGAAGACTATATCGAGCGTTTCTACGATCCCGAAGGCAAGCGTTCCACTCGCCTTGCTGCCAACGACTTCGCCCTGGCCAAAGAGATTGCCGCCTGGAAAGAGAAAGTGGCTGCCGCCTGGCCCGGCATCAAGGTGCTCGACATCAAGACCAACAGCACGGAGAGCGGCGTCACAGGCGCTTCCTACCAGTATATCGTGACCGTCGACACCAACGGCCTCGGTTCCAACCTCGGCCTCGAGCAGGTGATCTTCCGCGTGGAAGACGGCGAAGAGAAGCTCGCCTACAAGGCACCCTTCAAGATCGTGAAGCAGGATGGCGGTATCGTCACCTTCGAGCTGAACGAGAAGGTGCGCGATGCAGGCGTGTTCCGTTGCGGACTGCGTCTCTACCCCAACAATCCCGAACTGCCCCACCGCATGGACTTTGCCTTCACCCGTTGGCTCTGATTCCCTGAGAGATAGGTAAAAAAACTCCCGCAAGCAACGCATCTGTCGCTTGCGGGAGTTTTTTATTTCTGAAATAGACAGTTACTTTTCTTCTTTCTTGGTGCCGAAAAGTTTCACGAAAAGAGCCGGGAGAAAGGTTCCCACTATCGACAGCGAGAATGCACAAATAGTGCACGTACGCACGTTGCCGAGGCCGGCTACAGTGAGGATAGCGAATCCTACAAGAGTGGTCACGATGAGTGCCACCGCGTATGCTGCAATTAGTTTTCCCATAACTTTAAGTTAAAAGACACCCGCGTCACGATCGACGCGGGGTCACGGTTGTTGAATTTTGGTTGTGAAGGAGGAGCTTATTTGTCGTCCTCAGGAGCAATGAGCTTGTAGCCCTTGCCGTGGATGTTGATGATTTCGATGGAGGGATCGT
>CAYUUN010000067.1:0-12087 GCA_964447895.1 uncultured Bacteroides sp.
GTGGCCATGAGGCTGAAGCGGATGAGGGTGTCCTGGGGAGCCACGGCGGGCGAAACCACGGGGTTCACGAAGATGCCTTCCTCGAGCAGGTCGTGGGTGATGGCGAAGGTCTTCATGTTGTCGCGCACGAACAGGGGGATGATGGGCGTGCTGGTGTTGCCTATCTCGCAACCCATGTTGCGGAAGCCCTCGAGGGCGTAGTTCGTGATCTCCCAGAGGTGCTCCTGGCGCCAGGGCTCCTCGATCATGATGTCGATGGCCTTGAGGGCGGCGGCGGTGGAGGCAGGGGTGATGCTGGCCGTGAAGATGTAGGAGCGCGAGTGGTGGCGCAGGAAGTTGGTCACCTCCTTGTCGGTGGCGATGAAGCCGCCCAGCGAGGCAAAGCTCTTGGAGAAGGTGCCCATGATGAGGTCTACGTCGTCGGCCACGCCAAAGTGGTGGCAGGTGCCGCGGCCGCCGGGGCCGAACACGCCTATGGAGTGGGCTTCGTCGACCATCACGGTGGCGTCGTATTTCTTGGCGAGCTCCACGATGGCAGGCACGTTGGCCACGTCGCCTTCCATGGAGAAGACACCGTCGGTCACGATGAGTTTCACCTTGTCGGGCTCGCAGCGCTGCAGCTGCTTCTCGAGGCTGGCCATGTCGTTGTGCTTGTACTTGAGCGACTGGGCGAAGCTGAGGCGGCGGCCCTCGATGATGGAGGCGTGGTCCTGCTCGTCCCAGAGGATGTAGTCCTCGCGGCCGCACAGGGCCGATACGACGCCCAGATTGACGCCGAAACCGGTGGAGTAGACCATCACGTCTTCCTTGCCGATATACTCGGCCAGGCGGCGCTCCAGCTGCTTGTGCAGCTCGAGGGTGCCGTTGAGGAAGGGCGAACCGGCACAGCCTGTGCCGAACTTGCGGGTGGCCTCTATGGCGGCCTCCTTGATGCGGGGGTCGTTGACCAGACCGGTGTAGCAGTTGCTGCCGAACATCATCACCTTGCGGCCATTGATGTCGACCACGGTGTCCTGCTCGGAGGCTATGGCGCGGAAATAGGGATATACGCCGGCGGCCTTGGCCTCCTGGGGAGCGGTGTACTTGGAAAGTTTTGCTTGTAAAAGCTTCATATGATGACTGGTTTCTTTGATTACAATGATTGCAACGTGCAAAGATAACACTTTTTGCGCACAAGGGCGCACATTTTGCCAATAAATATCGCCCGCGGGCCAATTATTCGGCGATTTCGAGCATCGCGGCACGCATTTCGGCGGGGTCGTCGCCGCGGGCCACCACCACGCCGGCGGCATCTATCAGGTAGATGCCGGGCGTGAATTCGGGGCTGTAGAGGTCGTCGGCGTAGACGCCGGTGCGGTCGAGGGCGGCGGTGAACTGCGGGGGCACCTCGGCGAAGGCGGCGGCGCGCAGGGCGTCGTCGGGCTCGGCATAGACGGCCAGCACCCGCAGGCCGGCGGGCACCAGCCGGGGCAGCTGCTCCAGGCGCTCGGCGCAGGTGGGGCAGTCGGCGTCGAAGAGCACCAGCAGCAGCGGGCGACCCAGGAAATCGCCCAGAGTGGCTCGGGTGCCGTCGGCCAGCTCCAGGTCGAAGCCGGCGGCGGCCGTGCCGGGCGCGTTCATGGCCATTTCGCGGGCCATGAGAGCGCGCCGCAGGCTGTCGGCGTCCTCCATAGCCACCAGGGGCATGAAGGACGCCAGAAGGGCTGTCAGAACGGCAAGGAGGCGCATCAGAATCCGCGGATGCCCATGATGTGGCGCACCTCGCTCAGGGTGGCGGCGGCGCGCTCGCGCGCACGCTCGGCACCGCGGGCCACCACGCGGCGCAGGTAGTCGTCGTCGGCCAGGATGTCGTTCACGCGCTCGCGGATGGGCGTGGTCACGGCCAGGATGTCCTCGGCCAGCTGTTTCTTGAGGTCGCCGTAGCGGATGGAACAGTCGGCATAGGCGTCGCGGAAGTGCTTCACCACGTCAGGCGTGCTCGTGAGCTCGAGCAGCGTGAAGAGATTGGCCACGGGCTCGCTCATGGGCGAGTCGGGCTCCTTGGGTCCCTCGTCGGTGGTGGCGCGCATCACTTTCTTGCGCAGCACCTTGGGGTCGTCGATGAGGTAGATGCAGTTGCCCTCGCTCTTGCCCATCTTGCCGCTGCCGTCGAGGCCGGGCACCTTCACGGGCTTGCCGTCGAAGTTGAAGTTGTAGGGCTCGGGGAAGAGCTCCACGCCGTAGAACGAGTTGAAGCGGCGGGCGAAGCGGCGGGCCAGCTCGAGGTGCTGCTCCTGGTCCTTGCCCACGGGTACCTTCGTGGCCTTCTGGATGAGGATGTCCACGGCCATCAGGGTGGGATAGGTGAGCAGGCCGGCGTTCACGCGCTTGTTGGTGGAGGCGCCTATAATCTGCTTTTCGAAGGCTTCGTCGTCGTCGGCCTCAGAGGCACCCTCGGGTGCGCCGATGCCCAGGGCCTTGCGGGCCTTGTCCTTGAACGAGGTGGTGCGCATGAGCTCGCCTATGCCCACGTGCATGTTGAGCAGCAGGTACATCTCCGAAATCTCGGGCACGTCGCTCTGCACGAATATCGTGGACTTCTCGGGGTCGATGCCGGCGGCCAGATACTCGGCCAGGATGTTCTTCACGTTGGCGTGCAGCTGGGCCGGGTCGGGGTTGGTGGTGAGGGCGTGCAGGTCGGCGATGAAGAAGTTGCAGTCGTAGTCGTCCTGCAGGCGCACGAACTTGCTGAGTGCGCCGTAGTAGTTGCCCAGGTGCAGGTTGCCGGTGGAGCGTATGCCGCTGAGCACTATTTCTTTTTTGTTTTCTGCCATTGTTGCGGTGTGTTTTGTTTCTGCTGCAAAGTTAAGCAATCGCAGCCACATCTGCAAATCCCGCGCGCCCGCCGCGGCAATGCACATCAACCGATGAGATCGACACAACGGAGAAAACCGGCTTGCCAATAAGCCGCGATACTCCGGTGAGTTTCACCACAATTCCGTGGCGCCCTGGACAGTTACCAGTATCCATGTGGCGATGTCGGCGGGCACGGCGGGGCTCATCGTCTGCTCGATGGTGCCGTACTCGGCCACGGAGCCGGTGCGGCACGGCTGGAAGAGGTGGTTGAGGCCGGGATAGCTGCGCAGCTCGTTGCGCGGGTGGGCCGGAACGGCCCTTTTTATGGCTTCGAGGTTGGGCCCGGCTTCCACCTGGGTGTCCAGCTCGCCGTTGAGAGCCAGCAGAGGGCATTTTAAGGCCCTCAGAGCCTCCGCAGGGTCGAAGGTGGCAAAGCACCTCATCCAAGGGTTTAGATGCGATTCTACGGCCTTTAAATTAGCCCGTAGGGCTTCCGGGAGAGACTCAAGGGTGCCGGCATCGGGTTTTTCGCCTCGCAGGACAGGAGCGAGGACGCTGCAATAGGCCTCCGTCACGGCGCTGTCATAGCCCGCTTCGGCCAGTGCGCGGCGGTTCTGCGCCATCAGTATGTCCATGCCCGGGACGGCGGCTCCGGCGAGGCTCACGGCGAAGTCCACATCGCCCCGCGCGCCCAGGATGAAGGCGATGGTGCCGCCCTCGCTGTGGCCGGCCACGCCCACGGCCCCGAAGTCGCCTGATGCGCGGGCGTAGGCCACGGCGGCCGCGGCATCGTCGGCGTATGTCATGGTGGTGGCGCTGTCGTTGCTGCCGGTGGAGCGGGCGAAGCCGCGGTCGTCGTAGCGCAGCGTGGCCACTCCGCGGCGCGCGAGCTCGTGGGCCAGCACGGCAAAGGGCTTGTGGCCCATGATCTCCTCGTCGCGGTTCTGCAGCCCGCTGCCGCTCACGAGCACAGCCAGCGGCGGCCGCGAGCCTGGCGTGTAGCCTTCGGGATAGGTGATGGTGCCGCTCAGCACGGCGTCGCCGGCCGGAACGGACACTTCGCGTGTGACGTAGGGAAAGGGAGGAACGGGCGTCTGGGGGCGGCGGAGCGAGGCCTCGCCGGGCTTGAGATTGAGCGGCAGCACGTAGGGCCCCTGGCGGAAGCGGCCCGTGATGGAGCGCTCCCCCACCCTGCCCCTGTACTCGGCCTGCACGGCAGGAATGGTCACGGCCACGCTGTCCGGGCCGCAGGGCAGCAGCCGGGCAGCGAGGCCACGCGCGCCCTGGTCGGGCGAATCGACGGTGCAGGTGCTGTCCGGCCCGAAGTGAAACACCAGCTGCAGGCGCTGCAGGCCGGCCGAAATGCGGCCGTGCCAGGTGCCCTCGGGCGCGGCGGCGCTGGCGGCAGCCACGGCGGAGAGCAGCAGGGCGGCTAAAGCAATTCGCCGAGGTTGCATGTCACGTTGAGCATGAAGGTGGTGGCGCCGGTGTGGGGCTGGGCGAAAGCCGCCCCTATCGAGAAGCTGCGCACGTTGAAACCGCCGCACAGCGAGAAGCCCGAAAGGAAGCTGCGCGAATAGGTGCTCATGTCGGTGCGCGTCTTGTAGTTGTAGCCCAGGCCTATGTAGTAGTTGGGCGAGGCGATGATGTCGGCGCCGAACACCAGGTGGCGGAACAGGTTGCTCTTGAACGAGTCTTTCACCACGGGCTCGGTGGTGCCGTCGCCGGTCTCCACGTAGGGCAGGTGCCACTTCGTGAGGTTCCAGGCCGTGACGCTGAAGCGCACGGGGAAGGCCCCGAAGCTCTGCGACCATCCCAGGCGCACGTCGATGGGCAGGCGGTCGTAGGTCTCGTGAAAACGCTTGAGCTGGCCGCCGAGATTGGCCACCACGAGCGACAGCGACAAGTCGCGCTCTTCGTCGTAGTAGTTGACGCCCAGGTCGGTGCTCAGGGCAAATGCCGTGTAGTCGGCATAGGCGCTGTAGAGGCCCCGCAGCTGGATGCCGCCGCGCCATCGGCCCACGATGTCGCGCGAATAGGTGGCGCCGAAAGCCACGTCCTTGGGCGAAAACTCGCCCACGATGCTGCCGTCGGGCAGCGTCTCGCGCATGCTGCCGTAGCCGAAATAGCGCACGGCGGCGCTCCACGCGCCGTGCTCGCCGGCCGCGTGGGCATAGCGGATGCCGGCAAAGTTGCTGCCGCCTATGTAGTGCATGTAGTTGAGGCCTATCTGGTTGTTCATCTCGGGGCCCAGCAGGGCTGGATTGCCCTCGGTGCTCATCAGGTCGTCGTCGACCAGGGAGATGTTCACGCCGCCCAGGCCGTAGATTTTCGACGACGACGTGACGTTGAGCCAGTTGTAGGCCGTGGAGCCATCCTGCGCCGTGGCTGCGGCGCAGCCCAGCACAGCGGCAAAAAATACTATGATATACCTCACTGTGTGCATTTTCACAACATAAAAACGCCGCGCCTGCCGATTTATTGCCCTACCCTGCCACTATTTATAGCGTAACAACAAAAAATCGCTCCGGACGCCGTCCGGAGCGATTTTTATGTTGATTGACCGTAATCTTATTCAGCGGCGGGAGCCTCTGCGGCAGGTGCCTCGGCTGCGGGAGCCTCGGCCACGGGAGCTGCGGGAGCTTCGGCGGCGGGAGCCTCGGCCTTCTTGCCGCGCGAGCGGCGGGTCTTCTTGGCCTTGCCGGCGGCGGCGCTGTCCTTGAGCATGGCTTCGTTGTAGTCAACGAGCTCAATGAAGCACATCTTGGCGTTGTCGCCCAGGCGGTTGCCGGTCTTCAGGATGCGGGTGTAGCCACCTGCGCGGTTGGCGATCTTGGGGCCCACTTCGGTGAAGAGTTCCTTCACGGCTTCCTTGTGGTTGAGGCGGCTGAACACAAGACGCCAGTTCTGCATGTTGTATTCTTTGCCGCGGTTGAGCAGGGGCTCGGCATACATGCGCAGTGCCTTGGCCTTTGCAAGCGTGGTGAAGATGCGCTTGTGCAGAATCAGCGACGCCGTCATGTTCGACAGCAGCGCCTCGCGATGGGAGTGCGTGCGGCTGAGGTGGTTGAATTTCTTATTGTGTCTCATCGTTGTGTTTACTCTTTGTCTAATTTATATTTGGAGATGTCCATTCCGAACGACAGGCCGAGGTTCGTGAGGAGCTCTTCGAGCTCGGTCAGCGACTTCTTGCCGAAGTTGCGGAACTTGAGCAGGTCGTTCTTGTTGAAGACCACAAGTTCGGCGAGCGTCTCCACCTCTGCGCTCTTGAGGCAGTTGAGGGCACGCACGCTCAGGTCCATGTCGACGAGCTTGCTCTTGAGCAGCTGTCGCATGTGGAGCACTTCTTCATCGAACTCCTCGTTTTCCACGCTCTCGCTCACCTCCAGGGTGATCTTCTCGTCGGAGAAGAGCATGAAGTGGTAGATCAGAATCTTGGCGGCCTCCTTCAGGGCATCCTTGGGCAGGATGGAGCCATCGGTGGTGATTTCGATCGTGAGCTTGTCGTAGTCGGTCTTCTGGTCGACGCGGAAGTTCTCGACGGTGTACTTCACGTTCTTGATGGGCGTGTAGATGGAGTCGATGGCAATCTGGTCGATGGCGTCGTTGGGAGTGCGGTTTTCGTCGGCAGGCACCCACGAGCGACCCTTGTTGATAGTGAGCTCGATGTTGAAGCTTGCGCCGGGATCCAAGTGGCAAATCACAAGGTCGGGATTGATCACTTCAAATCCCGTGAGCACCTTGCCTATGTCTCCGGCCTTGAATTCCTCCTGGCCCGACACGGTGATGGTAGCCTTCTCGGATTCCGTATCTTCCACCACACGCTTGAGGTTCACCTGCTTGAGATTGAGGATGATGTTCGTCACATCTTCCTTCACGCCGGGAATGGTATCGAATTCGTGGCGCACGCCGTCGATTTTGATCGAGGAAATCGCGAAGCCTTCGAGAGAAGACAGCAGTACGCGACGCAGGGCGTTGCCCACAGTGATGCCATAGCCGGGTTCCAAAGGCTTGAACTCAAACTTGCCGTAGAAATTGTCGGCTTCCAACATGAGGACCCTGTCGGGTTTTTGGAATGCTAAAATAGCCATGGATCTTGCGTTTATAGATTATTACTTAGAGTAGAGCTCGACGATGAGCTGCTCCTTGATGTTTTCGGGGATGTCCTCGCGGGCGGGAACGTGCAGATACTTGCCGCTCTTGCTTGCCTCGTCCCACTCGATCCAGGGATACTTGCTGTGGTTGAAGCCTGCGAGATGATCGGCGATAACCTCGAGCGACTTGCTCTTCTCGCGCACACCCACAACGTCGCCGGGCTTAACCTGGTAGGAGGGGATGTTCACGACGGCGCCGTTCACGGTCACGTGGCGGTGCAGAACCTGCTGGCGGGCTGCGGCGCGCGTGGGAGCGATGCCCAGGCGGTAAACCACGTTGTCGAGACGGCTCTCGAGCAGCTGAAGCAGGATTTCACCGGTGATACCCTTCATGGCGCTTGCACGCTCGAAGAGGTTGCGGAACTGCTTCTCAAGCACGCCGTAGGTGTACTTGGCTTTCTGCTTCTCGCGCAGCTGAACACCGTATTCCGATGTCTTGCGACGCTTGTTCTGGCCGTGCTGGCCGGGGGGGTAGTTGCGGCGCTGGAGGGTCTTGTCCTCACCGAAGATGGGCTCGCCGAACTTACGTGCGATTTTGGTCTTGGGACCTATGTATCTTGCCATTTTGTTTAAAATCAGTTTTGAGCGTGGCTCCCGGAGCCTTGCAGTTCATTGTGCAGCCGCGACCATAGAGAGGTGATAGAAATATGGTCTATTCACGCCGATACCGCTCCTGTGGTTCTCCTTTGCCCCTGCTTGCGGGGCCGGGCCTTCGCTCGGTTTGTTGATATGAGGGTGATTTAGAAACTAAAAGCTGAAAGCAGAGGGTTGCCGCCGTTTCCCCGGGTGTGTGGCCGGAGACATGCGCGGCACCAACTGATTTTTAAACTCTTCTGCGCTTGGGAGGACGGCATCCGTTGTGGGGCAGCGGAGTCACGTCGATGATTTCTGCCACCTCGATGCCGAGACCATGCACGGTGCGGATAGCCGATTCACGACCGTTGCCGGGACCCTTAACATAGGCCTTCACCTTGCGGAGACCCAGGTCGTAGGCAACCTTGCCACAGTCCTGGGCAGCCATCTGGGCTGCATAGGGTGTGTTTTTCTTGCTGCCGCGGAAGCCCATCTTGCCTGCGCTCGACCAGGAGATCACCTGGCCCTCGCTGTTGGCTAAGCACACGATAATATTGTTGAAGGAGGAATGAACGTGGAGCTGGCCTTCAGCGCCAACCTTGACGTTACGCTTCTTTGCTGCGACTGTCTTTTTTGCCATAATTTCCTATTATTTAGTAGCTTTCTTCTTGTTAGCAACGGTTTTCTTGCGGCCTTTGCGGGTGCGGGCGTTGTTCTTGGTGCTCTGACCGCGCACGGGCAGACCGTTGCGATGGCGGATGCCGCGATAGCAACCGATATCCATCAGGCGCTTGATGTTGAGCTGGATTTCGCTGCGCAGGTCGCCTTCAACCTTGTAGTCGGCGCCGATTACCTCGCGCACCTTGGCGGCCTGGTCGTCGGTCCAGTCCTTTACTTTGATGTTCACGTCTACGCCGGCCTTTTCCAGGATAGACTTTGCGGCGCTCCGGCCAATGCCGAAGATGTATGTCAAGGCGATTTCACCTCTTTTGTTTTGGGGGAGGTCAACTCCCACGATACGTACTGCCATGTTTGTTTCTTCTTATTGGTTGCAAAAATAGCAAGAATTATCCTTGACGCTGTTTGTACTTAGGGTTTTTCTTGTTGATGACATAAAGACGACCCTTGCGACGCACGATCTTGCTGTCCGGGGTGCGTTTTTTGATTGAAGCTCTTACTTTCATATCTCTTAGTGTTTCTGATTATTTGTAGCGGAAAGCGATACGACCCTTGCTCAGGTCGTAGGGCGACATCTCGACACGCACCTTATCGCCGGGCAGGATCTTGATGTAATGCATGCGCATCTTGCCGGAAATATGGGCTGTGATTTCGTGGCCGTTTTCGAGCTCCACGCGAAACATTGCGTTGCTCAGGGCCTCGACGATAGTGCCGTCTTGTTCGATTGCTGACTGTTTTGCCATAGCTTGTTTAAATAAATCTATCCTGAAGCACCTCGCTGATGTAGTCGAACGTCGTGAGCACGCAGGCTTCGTCGTCGACCATCGCAATGGTGTGCTCGTAGTGGGCCGTGGGTTTGTGGTCGCGCGTGCGGCAGGTCCAGCCGTCGGCGTCGATGGTGATGTTGCGGCTGCCCATGTTGATCATGGGCTCGATGCAGATGCACATGCCGTTGCGCAGCACGGGTCCGATGCCCCGGCGGCCGTAGTTCGGCACCTCGGGGTCTTCGTGCATGCTGCGGCCTATGCCGTGGCCCGTCATCTCGCGCACCACGCTGTAGCCGCGGTGCTCGCAATAGGTCTGCACGGCATTCGATATGTCGCCTATGCGGCGGCCCACCTTGGCGGCCTTGATGCCTTCATAGAGCGACTCCTTGGCCGTGCGGCACAGGTCCATGACCTTCGGGTCGACTTCGCCCACCGCGAAGGTGTAGCACGAGTCGCCCATGTAGCCGTCGAGCTCCACCACGAGGTCGGTGCCCACGATGTCGCCGTCGCGCAGGGCATAGTTCGAGGGAAAGCCGTGAACCACCACGTCGTTCACCTCTATGCACAGCGTGCCGGGAAAACCCTGATAGCCCAGACAGGCAGGCTTGCCGCCATTGTCCATGATGAACTCACGGGCAATGGTGTCAAGCTTGCGTGTCGTGACACCGGGAGCGATCCAGCGGGCCACCTCGCCCAGCGTGCGCGACGTCAGGTCCGACGCGGCCTTTACGAGCTGAATTTCCTCGGGTGTCTTCAGGTAAATCATTTAGACTTTACTTTTGGGCGTGTTAATATGCCTGACCGGTGGTGCGACCCTTGATCTTGCCTTCTTTCATGAGGCCGTCGTAGTGGTGCATCATCAGGTGAGACTCTATCTGCATGAGGGTGTCGAGCACTACTCCCACCATAATCAGCAGCGATGTGCCGCCGAAGAACTGTGCGAAATTCTGGCTGATGCCGAACCAGCGGGCAAACGCGGGCAGGATGGCAACAATACCCAGGAATATCGAACCGGGGAGGGTGATACGGCTCATGATCGTGTCGAGATACTCAATCGTGGCTTTGCCGGGCTTTACGCCGGGGATGAATCCGTTGTTGGCCTTCAGGTTTTCAGCGATGTCTTTGGGACGCACCGTGATGGCGGTGTAGAAATAAGTGAAGGCTACGATCAGGACGAAGAACACGAAGTTGTACCAGAAGCTGTTGATGTCGCCGAAAGCAGCCATGAAGCCCGAGTTGCCGCCGCGGAAACCAGCCACGGTGATGGGGATGAACATGATGGCCTGGGCGAAGATGATGGGCATCACGCCGGCTGCATTCACCTTCAGGGGAATGTAGTTGCGCGCGCCGCCGTACTGGCGGTTGCCCACGATGCGCTTGGCATACTGCACGGGCACCTTGCGGGTTCCCTGCACCAGCAGCACTGCGCCCACGGTGACAGCAAACAGAAGAACGATCTCAACCAGGAACATCACGAGACCACCCTGGCTGCCCGTGCTTCCGGGCAGGCGGCTCGTGAACTCGAAGAAGAGCGCTCCCGGCAGGCGGGCGATGATGCCCACGAGGATGATGAACGAGATACCGTTGCCGATACCGCGGTCGGTGATGCGCTCGCCCAGCCACAGGATGAACATGGCGCCGGCTGCCAGGATGATGGTCAGATAGGCGGCGGTCCAGAAGCCGAAGCTCATGGGCGCTGCGCCCTGGCTGGCGCTGTTCACCTGCACCTGCAGGTTGATCAGATAGGCGGGAGCCTGCAGAACCAGAATCAGCACCGTGAGATAGCGCGTGTACTGGTTCAGCTTCTGGCGGCCGCTCTCACCCTCGCGCTGCATCTTCTGGAAAGAAGGCAGAATCATGCCGCACAGCTGGATCACGATGGATGCCGTGATGTAGGGCATGATGCCGAGGGCAAAGATGGAGGCCTGCGAGAAGGCGCCGCCGGAGAACATGTCGAGGAGCTGCATCAGGCCACTCTTGTTGGTGAAGTTGGCCAGAGCGTCGATGGCGGCCGGCGAGATGCCGGGGAGCACGACGTAACAGCCCAGGCGGTACACCAGTACCAGCCCGAGCGTCACGAGGATGCGCTTGCGCAGCTCTTCGATTGTCCAGATATTCTTGATTGTTTCGACAAATCTCATTATGCGTCGATTTTATTGACGGAGCCACCGGCAGCTTCAATGGCAGCCTGAGCGGCCTTGGAGAATGCGTGAGCTTCGACGTTGATAGCGCGGGTTATCGTGCCTACGCCGAGAATCTTCACCAGATGGTTGCGATTCACGAAGCCGGCGGCACGGAGCTCCTCAAGGCCGATCTTCTCGAGATTCTTCGCCTCGGCGAGCTGCTGGAGGATAGCCAGGTTCACGGGCTTGTACTCCACACGGTTGATATTCTTGAAGCCGAATTTGGGCAGACGGCGCTGCAGGGGCATCTGGCCACCTTCGAAACCGATCTTGTGCTTATAGCCCGAACGCGACTTGGCGCCTTTGTGACCACGGGTGGATGTACCGCCCTTGCCCGAGCCGGGACCGCGGCCGATGCGAGTCTTGCGCTGTACGGAGCCCACAGCGGGCTGCAAATTACTTAAATCCATAGTCGTTTTGATGTATTAAGCGTTGGTCACTTCTACCAAATGACGAACTTTGTTAACCATACCCATCACGCTGGGGGTATCTTCCTTCACCACCGTGTGGTTCATTTTCTTGAGGCCAAGTGCATCGAGCGTGCGCTTCTGAACGGCGGGGCAGTTGATGCGGCTCTTGATCTGTTTAATCTTTATCTGTGCCATTGGTAGTTTAGCCTTTGAATACTTGTTCGACACTGATGCCACGGTTCTGTGCCACCTGGGCGGGCGAACGCATCTCGCCGAGGGCGGCGATAGTGGCCTTTACGAGGTTGTGGGGGTTCGACGAGCCCTTGCTCTTTGCAAGCACGTCGGTGATGCCCACGCTCTCCAACACGGCACGCATGGCACCGCCGGCCTTGACGCCGGTACCGTGGCTTGCGGGCTTCAGGATGATGCGCGAGCCGCCGAACTTGGCCACCTGCTCGTGGGGGATGGTGCCCTTGTGCACGGGCAC
>CAYUUN010000068.1:0-12059 GCA_964447895.1 uncultured Bacteroides sp.
ACATAGGGGAAGTTGTCCGGGAACATGCGCTTGAGGGCGCGGTGGGCCAGGTTGCCGTGGCCAATCTCGCGACGACCCACACCGCGCTGGGGCTTGGCCTCGCCGGTGGAGAAGGGCGGGAAATTGTAGTGGAGCAGGAAACGCTCGCGGCCCTGCACCAGCACCTCGTCGAGAATCTTCTCGTCGAGCTTTGTGCCCAGGGTCACGGTGGCGAGGGCCTGGGTCTCGCCGCGGGTGAACACGGCCGAGCCGTGAGGACCGGGCAGATAGTCGGTCTCGCACCAGATGGGACGGATTTCGTTGGTCTTGCGGCCGTCGAGACGGATGCCTTCGTCGAGCACGCAGCGGCGCATGGCCTCTTTCTCCACGTCGTGGTAGTAGCGGCGCACAAGTGCTTCCTTGGCCTCGCGCTCTTCTTCGGGCATGGCGGCCAGGTAGTCTTCTACAACGGCGTCGAAGCTGTCGATGCGCCAGTGCTTGTCGGCGCAGCCGGCCTTTGCGATGGCGTAGGCCTTGTCGTAGCACTTGTCGTGAACGTCGGCACGGAGCTCGTCGTCGTTCACCTCGTGGCAGTATTCGCGCTTGGCCACGCCCACTTCGCGGGCCATTTCCTCCTGCACGCGGCACATGTCCTTGATGGCTTCGTGGGCGGTCTTGAGGGCTGCGAGCAGGTCGGACTCGCTCACCTCGTTCATCTCGCCTTCCACCATCATGATGTTTTCGGCGGTAGCGCCCACCATCAGTTCCATGTCGGCTTTCTCAAGCTGCTCGAAGGTGGGGTCGATCACGAATTTGCCGTCGATACGGGCCACGCGCACTTCGGCGATGGGGCCGTTGAAGGGTATGTCGCTCACGGTGAGGGCGGCGCTGGCTGCGAGGCCTGCGAGGGCATCGGGGCAGTCTACGCCGTCGGCCGAGTAGAGGGTCACGTTTACAAATGTGTCGGCATGGTAATTGTCCGGAAACAGGGGGCGGAGAACACGGTCGACGAGGCGTGCGGTGAGGATTTCATAGTCGCCGGCGCGGCCTTCGCGCTTCAGGAAACCGCCGGGAAAACGGCCTGCCGAGGAGAATTTTTCTTTGTACTCCACTGTGAGGGGCATAAAGTCGACACCTTCGCCGGCCTGCTTGGCCGAAACCACGGTGGCGAGAATCATTGTGTTGCCCATGCGGAGCTCCACGGCTCCATCAGCCTGCTTGGCAAGTTTGCCGGTCTCGAGCGTAATCTCGCGGCCATCGGCAAGCGTGATGGTCTTCTTGATTGGATTCATAAATGCTTTTCTAATTTTAAACTACTGTATTTGACTGCAAAGGTAGCATTTTTGGGCGAGACAGGCAAAACTTTTTTGGCCGAATGGCCCGAATGTAGTACATTTGTGGTGAAAAAACAGTTTTCGCACATGAACAAATACGATTTTGACTGCGTGATCGACCGCCGCCACACCGGCGCCATGAAGTACGAGGGGCTCGATGCGATGTTCGGACGCCACGACGTGACGCCCCTGTGGATCGCCGACCTCGACTTCGCTGTGTGTCCGGACATCATCGACGCGCTCAGCCATCGCCTCGACCATCCCGTGCTGGGCTACTCCGCCGCGCCCGACGCCTACTGGCAGAGCATCATCGACTGGCAGCAGCGCCGCCACAATTTCAAGGTGGAGCGCTCCGAGCTGGCGTTCATTCCCGGCGTGGTCAAGGGCATAGCACTGTGCGTCAACTATTTCACGAACCGTGGCGACGGCGTGGTGATACAGCCGCCGGTCTACCACCCCTTCCGCATGGTGGTGGAGGGCAACGACCGGCGCGTGCTGGAAAATCCGCTTGTCTTCGACGGCGAGAACTACCGCATGGACCTCGACGGCCTGGCCGACCTGCTGCGCCGCGAGCGCCCGCGCATGATGATACTGTGCAATCCCCACAATCCCATAGGCATACAGTGGGACGCCCCCACCCTGGCCCGCGTGGCGGCGCTGTGCCGCGAGACCGGCACCGTGGTGGTGAGCGACGAGATTCACGGCGACCTGGTGCTCCACGGGCAGCCGCACATACCGTTTCTCGACGTGAGCGACGACGCCCGCGCCGTGGGCGTGATGCTGGGCGCCCCCAGCAAGACCTTCAACATTCCGGGGCTCGTGAGCTCGTGGATGGTGGTGAAGAGCGAGGGACTGCGGCGCGATTTCTACCGATGGATGGAGGTGAACGAGTTTTCGGCGCCCGTGATGTTCAGCGCGATAGGCGCCGAGGCGGCATATACGGCCGGCGAGCAGTGGCTCGACGAGATGATGGCCTATGTGGAACGCAACATCGACTTCGCCGCCGAGTACGTCGACCGCCACATACCCGGCGTGCGGGTGATACGCCCGCAGGCTTCCTTCCTGCTGTGGCTCGACTTCAACGCGCTGGGTCTTGAACAGGAGCGCCTGATGGACATGCTCGTCAACGACGCCCGCATAGCCGCCAACGACGGCACAATGTTCGGAAGCCAGGGCAAGGGATTCGCCCGACTCAACGTGGGCACACCCCGCTGCGTGCTCACGGCAGCACTCGACCACATCCGCGACGCGGTGAACAATATAGCACGATGAAACTCAAGATAACAGCCCCTGAAGAGATTTTAGACACGGCTCTCGAGCTGCCCCCGAGCAAAAGCATGGGCGTGCGGGCAGCCGCCATGGATGCCTTTTCCGCCGCAGCCCCCACGTGGCACCCGGAAGGATGCGACGACGTGGAGGCCATGATGCGCGTGGCCACGGCACGCAGCGGCAGCGTAGATGCCGGCGACAGCGCCGCGGCCCTGCGCTTCGGCATGGCCATGCTGGCTGCGACGCCCGGCGCGGAAGTGCGCATCACCGGCTCCGACCGCCTGATGCAGCGGCCCCACGACACGCTTGTGCAGCTGCTGCGCGAGCTGGGAGCCGATGTGGAGCGCGACGGCGACGCTTTCGTGGTGCGCGGTCGCGCGCTGGAGGGCGGCGAGCTGGCAGTGGATGCAGGCGCCAGCTCGCAATATGTATCCGCGCTGGCCATGGCAGCCCCTATAATGAGCCGTGGACTCATTATAAAAATAGACTGGAACCAGCCGTCGCTACCTTATATAGATATGACGCTGGCCATGATGCGGCGCCGCGGCATCGACGCACGCCGCGAGGGCAACGAGATAGCGGTGGCGCCGGGCCGCTACGGCGCGCCGGCGGAAAGCGACGTGGAGCCCGACTGGAGCGCTGCGGCGTTCTGGTATGAAATCGCGGCCCTGACGGCCGGATTCGTGACACTGCGCGGACTGGAGGCCGACAGCATGCAGGGCGACCGCCGCGTGGCCGACATTTACTCCCGCCTGGGAGTGATCACCACTTTCGACGAGGAGGGTGCGCAGCTGTGCGCCGACCCCGAGATGCACGCTCGCCTCGACCTGGACTGCTCTCCCTGCCCCGACCTTGTGCCTGCGCTGGCCGCCACGGCAGCCATGCTGGGCGTGCCCTTCGAGCTCACGGGCGTGGGAGCCCTGCGCCACAAGGAGAGCGACCGCCTGGATGCCCTGGTGCACGAGCTCGCCCGCGTGGGCGTAGTGGCCGAGGTGGAGCGCGACACCCTCGTGTGGGACGGTCGCCGCATGCCGGTGATGGAGCTGCCGGAGTTCGACGCACGGGGCGACCACCGCATGGCCATGGCGCTTGCCCCGGTGGCCGTGTTCGCTCCGGGTATCACCATAGACGGCGCCGAGTGCGTGGCCAAGTCATATCCGCGCTTCTGGGACGACCTCAGGGCCGCGAGATTTGAAGTAGAGGAGGTGACGGACTGATGGAAGTCGCTCTCATAATACTGGCAGCCATAGTGGCGGTGGGCGGCGCTTGCCTGCTCTACGAAATCTACTGCCGCCGCAGGGGCGACGCGCCTGCGGCGCAACCTGCTCAGGAAGATGGCTGCTGCGGGCAGCACGCCGTGTGCGAACGCGATTCGCTGCTGGCGGCCATGTCGGAGAAGATTGAATATTTCGACGACGAGGAGCTCGACGTCTACGCCGGGCGCCCGGCGGCGCAATACACCGCCGGCGAGAGCGAGGAGTTCCGCTCGGTGCTCCTCACCCTGCTGCCCGACGATGTGGCTCCCTGGGCACGCAGCCTCCAGCTGCGGGGCATAGAACTGCCATGCGACGTGCGCGACGAGCTGCTGATGATCGTGGGCGAAAACCGACAGACGCGATGATGCAATTTCTTGACTATACATTTTTCCGATATGCCCTGGCCGGCGTCGTGCTCATCAGCATCGCTGCAGCCGTGGTGGGCAGCTATATTATTTCGCGGCGCCTCGTGTCGATAGCCGGCGGCGTCACCCACGCCTGTTTCGGCGGCCTGGGCCTGGGGTATTTCCTGGGCGTGAGTCCGGTGCTCATGGCAGCGGTCTTCGCCGTGGCGTCGAGCGCGGGCGTGGAGTGGATGTCGCAGAAGATGCGGCTGCGCGAAGATTCGGCGATAGCCGTGGTGTGGTCGCTGGGCATGGCCGTGGGCGTGCTTTTCGTGTTCATGACGCCGGGCTATGTTCCGGAGCTGAACAGTTTCCTATTTGGCAACATCCTCACCATCAGCGCCTCCGACCTTGCCGTCTTCGCCATTTTCGCTGTGGTGCTGTGCGCATTCTTCGCATGGCGCTTCCGGCTGATCGTGGCCGTGGCTTTCGACCGCGACTTCGCCCAGGTGCAGGGGCTGCCCGCGCGCCTGGTGTCGTACACCATGACGGTGTTCGTGGCCGTGTGCATCGTGCTCACAATCCGCCTCGTGGGCGTGATGCTGCTGATGTCGCTGATGTCGCTGCCCATGATGACGGCGGAGGTGTTCTGCCGCCGCTTCTCGTCGATGGTGTGGACTTCGGCAGCGGTCTCGGTGGTGGCCGGTGTGGCCGGTCTTTTCGCCGGAGCCGCCGTCGATGTGCCGTGCTCGGCAATGATTGTCTTATTCCTCGCCGGCTTTTTCATTGTAGCGAAAGCCGCGAGCCTCCTATGCAATAGAAAGTGAATCCCGAACGACACACCCGCGCCCTGGCCCTGCTGCGCCGCTTCTACGGCTACAGCTCTTTCCGCCCCGGGCAGGCAGAAATCATCGACGCGGTGGCCTCCGGGCGCGACGCCATGGTGCTGATGCCCACCGGCGGCGGCAAATCGCTGTGCTATCAGCTGCCGGCCCTACTGTGCGACGGTCTTTGCGTGGTGATTTCTCCCCTGATCGCATTGATGGACGACCAGGTGACCGCCCTGATTGCCAACGGTATCCCGGCAGCCGCCATACACTCCAACCGCCCCGAGGCGGAAACCCGCGAGGCCCTCGAGCAGGCCCGTCTGGGACGCGTGAAACTGCTCTATACCTCGCCGGAACGATTCGTGAGCGATATCGCCGACTGGGCACGCACGCTGCCCATACGCATCATAGCCATCGACGAGGCACATTGCATCTCGCAGTGGGGGCACGATTTCCGGCCTGTCTACACCGAGCTCTCCGCCATCAAGCGCATGCTGCCGTCCACGCCCGTGATTGCGCTGACGGCCACGGCCGACCGCATCACGCGCGACGACATCGAGCACCAGCTCGAGCTGCACGACCCCTTCCGGTGGACGGGCAGTTTCGACCGCCCGAACATCAGCATCGAGGTGGCCCCGGACCCTGGCAAAGCCCGACGCATAGCGCGGGTGCGCGAGCTCGTGAGAAAGTATCCTGACGACTCCGGCATAGTCTACTGCCTCAGCCGCTCAAAGGCCGAGAGCATGACGGAAGCCCTGCGCCTGAGCGGCATCAGGGCCGTGTGCTACCACGCCGGAATGCCGGCGACCGAGAGGGAAGAGGCGCAGCGGGCGTTCATCAACGGCGACGTGAGCGTGGTGTGTGCCACGGTGGCCTTCGGCATGGGCATCGACAAGAGCAACATCCGCTGGGTGGTGCACAACAACATGCCGGCCAACATCGAGAGCTACTACCAGGAGATAGGCCGTGCCGGACGCGACGGACTGCCGGCGGAGGCCGTGATGTTTCACAGCGTGGGCGACACGATAGCCCTGCGACGCTTTATCGACGACAGCGACAGTGCCCGCCGCGGCATCAACAGCGAGAAACTGGCCCGGATGCAGGCCTTTGCCGACGCCGCCGTGTGCCGCAGGCGCATGCTGCTGAGCTATTTCAACGAAGAGATGACCCACGATTGCGGCAACTGCGACGTGTGCCGCTCGGCCCCGGTGCGTTTCGACGGCACCACCGTGGCGCAGAAAGCCCTGAGCGCCGTGATGCGCACCGACTGCCGCGTGGGCGCCTATATGCTGCGCGACATCCTGCGCGGAGCCCAACGCCACGACATCCGCAGCCGCGGCTACGACCGCATCCGCACCTTCGGCGCGGGTGCCGACCTCAGCGCCGCCGAGTGGAACTACTACATATCGCAGATGATACAGCTGGGGCTGCTCGACGTGGCCTACGACGATGCCAACCGCCTGCGCCCCACACCGTTCGGGATGCGCGTGCTGCGTGGCGAGGAAACGGTGATGCTGGCCCGCTACGACGAGCGCGACACGCCGCGCGACAACAAGAAGAAGGCCGCGCCGCGAGCCACTTCGTCGACGGAGGCTCTCTTCGCCCGCCTGAAGGCCGTGCGCCGCGCCGAAGCCGCGCGCATCAAGATGCCGCCCTATCTCATTTTTTCCGATGCGTCGCTGAAGGATATGGCCCTGAAGCGCCCCCGCACCCTCGAAGAATTTCGCGAGGTGTCCGGCGCCGGCGAAATCAAGACCGCGCGTTTCGGCCCTCTGTTCCTGCGGGCTATCGCCGAGTTCGCGTAGTGCGCAGGAAAAACACCAGGAACAGCACTCCGGCCATAAACAGGCTCACGGAGAAGCTGAGCAATATGCCGTACAGCCCCATTCCGGCGGGAAATCCAAGTAGCCACGTGGCGGGGATGCCTACCACCACATAACTGGCGAACGCTATCCACAGCATGGGCATCACGTGCGATGTGCCGCGCAGGGCGTTGGCAAAGGTTATCTGCGTGGCGTCGCCCAGCTGATAGAGCACGAGAGGAAAGATGAGCGCCGCAGCCGCCGCAAGCACCCGTGCGTCGGACGTGAAGACGCCGAGGATGTCCCGGCCCCACACGGCAAACACCACCGACGAGCACAGCATGAGCACGAGCATCACGTGGTAGCCTTGCCAGGCCGCGCGGCGCATCTCGCCGTTGACGCCGCTGCCTGCCACGTTGGCCACGACCACGGAAATCGCGGCGCCTATACTGTAGTAGACGCAGAAACCGAGCGTGCCCGTAATCACGATTATCTGAAACGCAGCCAGGGGGACAGCGCCCAGCCAGCCGGACATGATGGCGGCCACAGAAAACGAACCGCTCTCGAAGGTCATCTGCATGCTCACCGGCAGCCCCGTGCGCCACACCCTTGCAAGCATGCGCTTCGAAATGCGCGATGCCGCGAAACCCTCACGGGCCTCACGTGCGCGCCGCGCCAGCACAAATACTCCGGCGATAGCCGCCATGCTGGCGACGCGCGACACCAGGGTGGAGATGCCGGCGCCCAGAAGTCCAAGCTCCGGGAAACCCCAGCGGCCGAAAATGAGCGCGTAATTGCCCGCTATGTTCAAGACGTTGGCCGCCAGTATTATCCACATGGGCGTGCGGGTGTCGGTGGTGCCGTAGCTCCACTGGGCGAACACGTTGAACACGCACACCGGCACCACGCCGGCGAGCGCCGTAAGATAATAGGGCCTTATCAGCGGGAGCAGCTCGGAGGGCTGCCCCAGGCGGTCGAGATAGAAATACAGCGCGCCCAGTGCGCCGGTTATAGCCAGGCTGTACAGCACGTTGAGCACAAGGCCGTTGCGCATGAGCTCGCCTATGGCTCGGTGCTCGCCGCGGCCAAAGAGCGCGCCCACGAGCGGTGTGAGCCCATAGGTGAATCCTATGCAGCAGAATATCACCACGTTGAACACACCGTTGACGAACGATGCCGACGCCAGCGCCTCGGTGGAGTAGCGCCCCACCATGATATTGTCGGCGAAAGCCGTCACTATCATACCAAGTTGGCCCACCAGTATCGGCAGGCCAAGTCGGATGATTTCTCTGTAGTAGCTCCTGGTCTTAGTCACGGCTGTTGCCGAAGAAGCGAAGGAGATAGAGGAAGAGGTTGATGAAGTCGAGATAGAGGGAGAGTGCGCCAAGTACGGCCAGACGGCCCGCGCCGGCGGCGGGCATCTGCTCGGCCATGCGCTTGATTTGCTGGGTGTCCCATGCGGTAAGGCCCACGAAAATCATTACGCCGGCGATGGAGATGATCCATCCCAGGCCATCGCTGTGCAGGAACATGTTCACCAGCGAAGCGATGATGAGGCCTATCAGGGCCATGAACAGAATGCTGCCAATCTTGGTGAGGTCGCTCTTGGTCACGTAGCCGTAGACGCTCATGGCGCCGAAAGTGCCGGCCGTGATGAAGAACGTCTTGGCGATGGATTCATGGGTATAGGCCAGGAAGATGGGCGAGAGTGCAGCTCCGTTCACCACAGCGAAGAGGTAGAACAGCAGAGTGGCGGTGGCCGTGCTGAGCTTGTTGATGCCGGCGCTGATACCCAGCACCAGGCCCACTTCAAGAATCATCAGGCCCCACATGGCCCAGCGGTTGGCTATCATGAAGCTGAGGAATGCTTCGCTGTTCGAGCACCAGAGGCTCACGAAGGCGGTGACCACGAGGGCCAGCGTCATGTTCAGATACACACGCTTCATCGTCGACGACACGCGGGCGGTGAAGTCGGTGGAGACGTATTCGGGAGGATAAGAGTTATAATTCATTATAGTTGTGTTGTTTTATGTTCTACATACGTTCGGGCACGCGCATTCCCAGCAGGCCTGTGGCGGTGGCCACAACGCGGGCCGTGGCCTCGCTGAGGGCCAACCGCAGCGAGCGCACCTGCTCGTTTTCCTCGCGCAGGATGCTGCAGTCGTGGTAGAACTGGTTGTACTGCTTCACCAGGTCGTACACGTAGTTGGCAATGAGCGCGGGCGAGAAATTGCGGCCTGCCTCGGCCACCACGCCGGGGAAATCGGCGAGGCGCTGCGTGAGGGCCACTTCCTTCTCATTGGGTACAACAGCCGAGTAGTCGCCTATGTTCATGCCGGACTCGGCGGCGCGGCGCAGCACGCTGCGGATGCGGGCGTAGGTGTACTGGATGAAGGGGCCGGTGTTGCCGTTGAAGTCGATGCTCTCTTCGGGGTTGAAGGTCATGTTCTTGCGCGGGTCCACCTTCAGAAGGAAATACTTGAGGGCGCCCAGGCCCACGATTTCGGCGATCTCGTCTATCTCGGAGTCGGTGAGGCCGTCCACCTTGCCCAGCTCGGTGCTCACGCGGCGCGCGTCGTCCACCATCTGGGCCATGAGGTCGTCGGCGTCGACGACGGTGCCCTCGCGGCTCTTCATCTTGCCGTTGGGGAGCTCCACCATGCCGTAGGAGAAGTGCACGAGGTCTTTGCCCCACTTGAAACCCAGCTTGTCGAGGATGAGCGAGAGCACCTTGAAGTGATACTCCTGCTCGTTGCCCACAACGTAGACCATGCGGTCGATGGGAAAATCGGCGTAGCGCTGCGCGGCGGTGCCGATATCCTGGGTCATGTACACGCTGGTGCCGTCGCTGCGCAGGAGCAGTTTGTGGTCGAGGCCGTCGGCCGTGAGGTCGGCCCACACAGAGCCATCCTCGCGCTTGTACATAATGCCCTTCTCGAGGCCTTCGAGCACCTTGGCCTTACCGTCGAGATAGGTCTGGCTCTCGTAGTATATCTTGTCGAAATCCACGCCCATGCGGCGATAGGTCTCGTCAAAACCGGCGTAAACCCAGGAGTTCATCATCTCCCACAGGCTGCGCACCTCGGGGTCGCCGGCCTCCCAGCGGCGCAGCATCTCGCGCGCCTCCTGCATCAGGGGCGAGGCGGCCTCGGCCTCCTCGTCGGTCATGCCTGAAGCCTTGAGCTCGGCCAGCTCGGCCTTGTAGTGGCGGTCGAAATCCACGTAGCAGTCGCCTATCAGGTGGTCGCCCTTCTTTCCGGTGCTCTCCGGGGTGGCTCCGTTGGCCCACTTTTTCCATGCCAGCATCGACTTGCAGATGTGTATTCCGCGGTCGTTCACGATGTTGGTCTTCACCACCCTGTTTCCGCAGGCCTCCAGGATGCACGCCAGGCTGTAGCCCAGCAGGTTGTTGCGCACGTGGCCCAGGTGCAGCGGCTTGTTGGTGTTGGGCGAGGAATATTCCACCATCACCAGCGGCGAATCGGCCGTCACAGGGCGCGTGCCATAGTGGGGCGTGGCGAGAATCGACTCCAGCACCGTGTTCCAGAACGTGGGCGTAATCACCAGATTAAGAAATCCCTTCACCACGTTGAAACCGCTCACGGCCGGTTCGTTGGCCACGAGCCACTCGCCTATCTCGGCGCCCACGGCCTCGGGAGCCTTGCGGGCAGCCTTGACGAAGGGAAACACCATCACTGTGAGGTTGCCTTCAAACTCCTTGCGGGTGGCCTGAGGCACAATACTCTCCGGGGCCACATCCAGTCCGTAAAGCTCCTTTACGGCGCGGGCCACGGCATTCTTTATTATGTTTTCTACTGACATTTTCTTGTTTACCTTAATTTCGGAATGCAAAATTACGAAATTATTCAGAGATATTTTTCACCGAAGCGGTTTTTGGCATCGTTCACCATCTGCTTTATCGACTGCTCGCGGCTCATGGGGCACACAAGCAGCACATCGCCGGCATCGGCCACGATGTAGCCTTCGAGGCCGTCCACCACCACAAGCTTCTCGCCGCGCACGGCGAAAATATTGCCGCGGCTGTTGTAGGACAGCACGTTGCAGTTTTGCGTCACGTTCGTGTCGGCGTTCTTCGGAGAATTGTCGTAGAGCGAGCCCCAGGTGCCCAGGTCGGACCAGGCGAACTTCACGGTCTCCACATACACGTTCGAAGCCTTTTCCATCACGGCGTAGTCGATACTGATGCTCACGCAGGCCGGGAACTCGCGCTCGATGAAATCATGCTCGGCGGGCGTGTCCATCACGGATGCCCCGGCGTCGAACTTGTCGGCAATTTCGGGCGAGTAGAGCCTGAAAGCATTTTTGATGGACGACACGCTCCACATGAAGATGCCCGAGTTCCAGAAAAACTCGCCGCTCTCCACAAACACCTTGGCCAGCTCCAGATCGGGCTTTTCGGTGAACGTCTTCACCTTGTTCAGGCCCGGCTCCACCTCGCGGCCCACCTGGATGTAGCCGTAGCCTGTCTCCGGACGCGTGGGCGTGATTCCCAGCGTCAGAAGCGCCTCGTTCTGCTCCACGAAGTCAAAGCCGCGGCGCACATTCTCAGCAAACAACACCTCGCCGGTGATTAAATGGTCGCTCGGAGTCACAATCATGGAGGCCTGCGGGTCCTTCGCACCGATGCGCCAGGCCGCCCACGCAATGCATGGGGCCGTGTTGCGCCGTGCCGGCTCGGCCAGCACCTGCTCCGGGGCGATATCCGGAAGCTGACGCCGCACAAGATCGACATACATGGCGTTGGTCATCACCAGGATATTCTCCTTCGGCACCAGCGACAGCATCCGGTCGTAGCTCATCTGAAGCAAACTGCGGCCCGTACCCATGAAGTCAATGAACTGCTTGGGCAGAGCCGTGCGGCTGTAAGGCCAGAAACGGCTGCCGATGCCGCCGCACATAATCACACAATATCGATGTTGGTCAGTCATTATGCTTGAGTTATAAATTACGAGTGCTAAGATAGCCAAAAAAAACATACCACGCAAGAAAACCCGCCAACGCACACTCAAAAACAAAAAAATCGCCGAAAAACTTGCACAATCCAAAAAAACACACTACTTTTGCACTGCTTTTGCGGAGACCCCGCACAGCACCCCGATTCGCTAGCTCAGCTGGTAGAGCACAACACTTTTAATGTTGGGGTCCTGGGTTCGAGCCCCAGGCGGATCACTGAAATTAAATTTAAAGGCGAAAGAACCAAATCTTTCGCCTTTATTGTATTAATAAA
>CAYUUN010000069.1:0-11720 GCA_964447895.1 uncultured Bacteroides sp.
CCTCCATGATTTTCAACCGCTTATAATTTTCTCTGCGCCTACTATAGAACAAATACGCGGGGATGCCCGGCAGAGCGGGCCGGAGGTCCGCCTGCTTGTTAACCACGGGCGACCCGCCCGCGGTTAACCAAAGGACGGGCCTCCGGCCCTGCCATCAGACGGGCGGCTCGTTCTCTTTCCTTTATGATTTAGGGCAACGCCCTATAGGAATACCCTGAGCAAGGTATTCCAGCAAAAATTTTGTTTCTTTTGCTGCTTTTGTTTTTTTGTATCTCTTTCGAGAACGGGCAGGGGGGGGATACGGAAACAGCTTGCGGGCCTGTGGCCTGCAAGCTGTTGAGGGAAAAAATGTCGGGGTGAGAAGACTCGAACTTCCGACCTCCACGTCCCGAACGTGGCGCGCTGCCAACTGTGCTACACCCCGATTGGCATTTTTGCGGTTGCAAAGATAGTGTTTTTTTTGCATGTGGGAAAAGATTTTGTGAAAAAATGCGCTTTTTCTTTGCTCATTAATATTTTTTAGAGGGGGCAGCAGGGGCAGTTATGGAAAAAAGATGTACTTTTGTAGGTTGTAATTATATACTATGGATTTGTTCGATACTATCAGTTCTGATATCAAGGCGGCCATGCTGGCCCGCGACAAGGTGCGCCTGGAGGCTCTCCGGGGCATTAAGAAGGAATTTCTCGAGGCAAAGAGCGCGCCGGGAGCGGCGGGCGAGCTGCCCGACGAGGCTGCGATGAAGATTCTCGTGAAGATGGCGAAGCAGCGCCGCGAGAGCGCCCGCATCTACACGGAGCAGAACCGTCCGGACCTGGCCGAGGGCGAGCTGGCGGAGCTGGCCGTGATTGAGCAGTACCTGCCCAAGGCGCTGAGCGCCGAGGAGCTGCACGAGCGCCTGCTGGCCATCGTGGCCGAGACCGGCGCCAAGGGCCCGGCCGACATGGGCCGCGTGATGGGCGTGGCCACAAAGGCCCTGGCGGGCGTGGCCGACGGCCGCGCGATATCCTCGGCCGTGAAGAATATCCTCGCAAATATGTAATAGACAATCATATACACAGCATTATGCTTACCATCCAGCAAATAAAATCCAATCCTGAAGATATCGTGCGCCGCCTGGCCATCAAGGGCTTTGACGGTGCCGACGCCATAGCGCGCGTGATAGCGCTCGACGACGACCGCCGCAACCTGCAGTTCCGCAACGACAGCGAGGCTGCCGAGCTCAACGGCCTGGCAGCACAGATAGGCGGCCTGATGAAGGCCGGCAAGCGCGACGAGGCCGAGGAGCTCAAGGCCCGCGTGGCCCTGCTCAAGCAGAGCCAGAAAGAGCTGGCCGAGAAGCTGGCCGCCACGGAGGCCGCCATCCGCGACATTCTGCTGACGGTGCCCAACGTGCCCTGCGACATGGTGCCCGAAGGCAGCTCGGCCGCCGACAACGTGGTGGACAAGGAGGGCGGCAAGATGCCCGACCTGCCCGCCGACGCCCTGCCCCACTGGGACTTGGCCCGCAAGTACAACCTCATCGACTTCGACCTGGGTGTGAAAATCACCGGCGCAGGCTTCCCCGTGTATCTGGGCAAGGGCGCCAAGCTGCAGCGCGCCCTCATCCAGTTCTTCCTCGACGAGGCCGGCAAGGCCGGCTACCTGGAGGTGCAGCCGCCCTACGTGGTGAACGAGGCCAGCGGCATAGGCACCGGCCAGCTCCCCGACAAGGAAGCCCAGATGTATGTGGTGACGGCCGACAACCTCTACCTCATCCCCACGGCCGAGGTGCCCGTGACCAACCTGTACCGCGACGTGATCATCCCGGACGACCGCCTGCCCATCAAGAACTGCGCCTACTCCGCCTGCTTCCGCCGCGAGGCCGGCAGCTACGGCAAGGACGTGCGCGGCCTCAACCGCCTGCACCAGTTCGACAAGGTGGAAATCGTGCGCATCGAGCGCCCTGAGGACAGCTACGCGGCCCTCGAGGAGATGAAAGACCACGTGCAGGGCCTGCTCGACAAGCTGGGCCTGCCCTGGCACATCCTGCGCCTCTGCGGCGGCGACATGAGCTTCACCAGCGCCATCACCTTCGACTTCGAGGTCTACTCCGCCGCCCAGGGCCGCTGGCTCGAGGTGTCGAGCGTGTCGAATTTCGAGACCTATCAGAGCAACCGCCTGAAGTGCCGCTACCGCGGGGCCGACAAGAAGACCCGCCTGGCCCACACCCTCAACGGCTCGGCCCTGGCCCTGCCCCGCATCATGGCCGCCCTGCTCGAAAACAACCAGACCCCCGAGGGCATCGTCGTGCCCGAGTGCCTGCGCAAATACACCGGCTTCGACATCATCAACTGATCACCCCCACGCTACCGCGATGGCGCACTACGCAAGCATCGACCAGGGCAACACGGCCACCAAGCTCACCCTGTGGCTCGACCACGAGCCGCAGCGCAGCCTGGTGGCGCGCAACGCCGCCACCGCCCCCCTGCTCGAGGCCCTCGCGGCCTGCGGGCCCCTCGACGGCGCCATCTACTGCAGCGTGAGCGGCCGCAACGACAGCCTGTGGCAGGCCCTGCGAGGCGCATGCCCCGCAGCCATCGACCTCTCCCACTCCACGCCCCTGCCCCTGGAGCTGCACTACGCCACCCCGGCCACCCTGGGCCTCGACCGCATCGCGGCCGCCGCCGGAGCCGTGGCCCGCTACCCCGGCCGCCGCTGCCTGGTGGTGGACATCGGCACGGCCGTGACCTACGACCTGGCCGGCCCCGACGCCGCCTTCCACGGCGGCAACATTGCCCCCGGAGCCGGAATGCGCCTGCGCGCCCTCCACGACTACACCGCCGCCCTGCCGGAGGTGGCCCCGGACGGCCCCCTGCCCCTCTGGGGCGAGGACACCGCCACGGCCATGCGCTGCGGTGCCATGCGCGGCATAGCCGGCGAAATAGCCTACTACCGCAGCCTGCTGCCCGGCGGCACGGCCGTGATCCTCACGGGCGGACGCGCCGACGACATCGCACCCCTGCTGGCGTTTCCCGCCACCGTGGACCACGACCTGGTGGGCCGCGGCCTCATAAGTATCTTAGAGCACAACTTAGACTCATGAATATACGTACTATCATCTGCGCGCTTTCCCTGGCCACAGCCATAGGCGCCGCCGCACAGAACGGCACCATGACACCCTACTCCCTCCACGGCTACGGCATCCTCAGCGACAACGCCACCGCAGCACAGCGGCAGATGGGCGGCACGGGCTACGCCATGAACTCCGGCCGCCAGATAAACGTGATGAACCCCGCCAGCTACGCACGCATCGACTCCATGACCTTCCTCTTCGACATGGGCATGGCCATGACCAACCTCTGGAGCGAGGAGACCGTGAGCGACACCCGCCACCACACCAGCGACTTCGGCGGCGGCCTCGACTACATCACCATGCAGTTTCCCATCATGCACGGCCTGGGAGCCAGCGTGGGCCTGCTGCCCTACAGCAGCGTGGGCTACAGCTTCGGCAGCAGCATCGACAACGGCGCCACCAGCCACTCCGGCAGCGGCAGCATCAACCAGCTCTACGCCGGCCTGGGCTACTCGCCCTTCAAGGGCTTCAGCCTGGGCGTCAACGTGGGCTACCTCTTCGGCAACACCTACAACGACACCTACGCCATCACCTCCGGCGGCAGCTCGGCACTGTTCGAGCGCACCCTCCACGTGAGCGACTGGAACCTCAACGCCGGCATCCAGTACTCCTTTGCCGTGGGCCGCGCCGACATGATCAGCCTCGGCGCCGTCTTCACCCCCGGCAAGAACCTGCACGGCACCACCGGCTTCTTCAGCTACGACACCTCGGCCGACAGCGAGACACAGGGCGGCGAAGAAAATATCGACGGACGCTACTCCACCCCCTGGAGCCTCGGCGCAGGCGTGGCCTACAACTGGCGCCGCCGCCTGCTCGTGGAACTCGACGCCACATACCAGCCCTGGAGCAAGGCACGCTACAACGGCACCACCGGCACCCTCAACGACCGCTACAAGCTGGCCGCCGGCCTCCAGTTCGTGCCCAACGCCCGCGGAGGCTACATGCGCCGCGTGGCCTACCGCGCCGGCGCCTTCTTCGAGCGCGACTACCTGCGCGTGGGCGCCAACTCCGTGCGCGACTACGGCGTCTCGGCCGGCGCAGGCTTCCCCGTGCCCGGCTTCAAGACCATCGTGAGCCTGGGCCTCGAATGGCGCCACCGCCAGGGACACCCCCAGACGCTCATCAAGGAAGACTATCTCAACATCACCATAGGCGTGAACTTCAACGAAATGTGGTTCCGCCCCAACAAGATCTACTAAGCCGCTGCCCCCGTGCGCCGTCTGCTGCTGTACATAGCCCTGGGCGCCGCCTGCTGCGGCTGCGGCGAGGAACGCCACAGCTACGTGCCCAACGCCGGCGACTCGCCCACGATGAGCACCACCGACGTGAGCACCTACATCAGCGACAGCGGCTACGTGCGCTACCACATCGTCACGCCCCTGTGGCAGATGTTTGAAGAGGCATCCGACCCCTACTGGCGATTCCCCTTCGGCCTCGACCTCGAGCAGTACGACCTCGCCATGCACCCCCAGGCCAACATCCGCAGCGACAGCGCCACCTACTTCAGCCGCCGGCGCCTATGGCGCCTCGACGGCCACGTCGTGATGGTGAACGTCGACGGCGACAGCTTCCTCACGGCCCAGCTCTTCTGGGACCAGCAGAAACGGCAGGTCTACTCCGACTCCTTCATCCACATCGTGCGCACCGACCGCATCATCGAAGGCTACGGCTTCACCAGCAACGAAAACATGACGGCCTACACCGTCAACCGCCCCACGGGCATCATACCCGTCGACCGCGACGCCCGCAACCGCGAAACCGCCGCAGCCGCGGCGGACACCGCAGCCACCGACACCACAGCCGAAGCCGCCCAGGGCGGCCGCCGCGCAGCCCCGCAGCGCGCCTCCAGGCGCAACCCGGGCCCCGACGCCCCGCTCCCCGGCATGGGCATCACCCAGCCTGCCACCCTCACCACCACCGCAACCACCACCTCGCGATAATCCCCCACAAGCATGGAACCCACCTGGATAATCATCACCATAGTGTCGCTGCTGCTCAGCGGCTTCTTTTCGGGCACGGAAATGGCATTCGTCACCGCCGACCGCGTGCGCACAGCCGTCGACGTGCGCCGCGGAGGCTTCGTCTCCGGCCTCGTCAAGCGATTCTATGCCAATAGCGAATTTTTCATCTCCACCATCCTCGTGGGCAACAACATCGTGCTCGTGATCTACGGCATGGGCGCCGCCAAGATGCTCGAGCCCTGGCTCCAGAGCGGCCTCCACTCGGAATTTCTCGTGCTCGTGGCCCAGACCCTCATCTCCACCGCCGTGATTCTCCTCACCGGCGAGTTCATCCCCAAGACCGTCTTCGGCATCAACCCGAACAGCTCCCTGCGCATCCTCAGCCTGCCCATAGCCGTGTTCTACGTGGTGCTCTATCCCGTGTCGCTCCTGGCCACCTGGCTCTCCCGCCTGCTCATGCGCCTGACCGGAGCGCGCTCCCACAGCGCCTCCCTCAGCCTCATCAGCGTGGGCGACCTCAACGACTACCTCGAAGAAGCCATCGACAGCATGGAAGAAAAGAAAGCCACCGTCGAAAACGAGGTAAAACTCTTCCAGAACGCCCTCGATTTCAGCACAACCCACGTGCGCGACTGCATGATTCCACGCAACGAAATCGTGGCCGTGCCCTACGACACCACCGTCGAGCACCTCTCCGAGCTCTTCACCAGCACCGGCCGCAGCAAAATCATCGTCTACCGCGACGACATCGACGACATCGCCGGCTACATCCACGTGAGCGAGCTCTTCGTGCCACAGACCCACTGGCAAGACCACATCAAGCCAGTGCTCTACGCCCCCGAAAACCTCCTGGCCAACGTGATGATGCGCCGCCTGCTCCAGCAGAAACGCTCCATCGCCGTGGTGGTCGACGAATTCGGTGGCACCAGCGGCTTCCTCACCCTCGAAGACCTCGTGGAGGAAATCTTCGGCGACATCCAGGACGAGCACGACAAAAACGGCTTCACCGCACGCACCATCGAGCCCGGCGTCTACGAAGTGTCCGGCCGCTGCGAGATAGCCTGGCTCAACGAAAACCTCAACCTCGACATCCCCGAAGACGACGACTACCAGACCATCGCCGGCTACCTCATGCACAGCACCGGCACCATCCCCAAGCAAGGCTCCACCGTGGCCCTGGGCACCCTCGCCTTCGACATCCTCAAAAAAAGCGCCACCCGCCTCGAACTCATCCGCATCCACCCCCTGGCCTGAAAAGCCCGCGCGGCAGCCCCGGTTTAGCTATAGTAGCTAAAATAGCTATTATAGCTACTATAGCTCGGAGGCCCAGTAAGAGCGGGCCGGAGGTCCGCCCGCCTGTTAACCCCGTGCGGGTCGCACGGGGTAGGTAAAACCAAGATAATCAGCCCCGGAGGGGGTGTCCCGTTCTCTTTCCTTTATGATTTAGGGCACAGCCCCATCAGGGTACTCTGCGCGAGGCCCACTCCCCGTAAAAAACTTATGTTTCTTTTGCCCTTTCTGTCCTTCTGTATCTCCTGCACACACAAAAGGGCACAAAAAAAGGGTAAGCTATCTACATCGCGACGCTCAACCCGATACCCTTGCTTCGGTCAGGACCTGGGGGAATTCTCGGGGAGCTGTCCGTGCAGGACTTACCCCACTGCAAAGTTAAGCACTCTTTTTTGAATGCGCAAATTTTTTTGCAACTTGTTTTGCATCGCCCGGCCCGAAAAGCACCACGGCGAGGGTGGCGACGAGCGTGCCGGCCCAGTCGGCGAGAGCGTCCAGGGGGTCGGCGGCGCGCACCGGGCTCAGCGCGCCCTGCAGCTGCTCCGTGAGCACCCCGAAGGCCATCACCCACAGCGCAGCCCGCAGCATGGGGCCCGCGGCAAGCGGCAGGCGTGCGCGCCGGCGGTCGAAGGCCACACACAGCACCAGGCCGCCCATCATGCAGGCGTGCACCACCTTGTCGGCGCCTTCGAAGAGCATGATGCGGGGCGCCTCCGGCGGCGCCGGCGTGAGCACCAGATACAGGATGGCCGCGATGCAGGCGCAGGTGGCGAAAGGTTTCATCAGAAAGCTACGTAGGTGTTCGGGTCGAGGGGCACGCCGTTGTGCCACAGCTCGAAAGTCACGGCTCCGCCGTCGTCAGGGGCCGTGCCCAGGCGTGCGCCGGTGGCAGGCGTGGCGCCCCGCGCCGTGAACACGTCGGCCAGCCCGCTGTACACGCTCACGAATTCATTGGGGTGCTGCACCACCACGGTGTAGAGGCCGCGCGCGTCGGGCTCGGCCATCACCACGGTGCCGCGGTAGATGGCGTCGATGCCCTGGCCGCGGGCACATTGCAGCTGCACGGCGGTGCCCTCGGCCGTGCTCACGGCCTCGGCGCCGGGCGCCGGGCTGTAGAAGGCCATGCCGTCGGCAGCGATGGGGGCCAGCACGGAGAGCTTGTAGCGCTGGCTGCTCTCGAATTTCTGCACGAAGGCCCGCTCGGCCTCTGATGCCGGCAGCAGCGTGTCGGTGGTGGCGGGCAGCAGCGTGTGGGATGCGCGGGCCGAGTCGGGGTCGGTGGTGCCGTCGAGTATGGCGCGCATGTCGGCCATGTAGCGGGCGTCGAGCTGCATCCGGCGCGTCAGCGAGTCGAGGCGCAGGGTGGTCTCGATGTAGCGGGCGCGCATGTCGCCCGGCAGCGTGCCCGGCAGCAGCGCCCGCAGCGGCGTGAACGCCATCACCACGTATATCAGCGCGGCCACGGCGGCGATGGCCAGCCCCAGCAGCAGGAAGGCCTGGCGGTGGGAGAAGCGCACGCTCCACACGCGCGAGAAGGCGGCCTCGTTCACATAGTCGAGGCGCCGGCGGGCGGGCGCATGGGCATCAGGCGGCGCCAGCGTGCCGCTGCTGCGTATGATGCGGGGAAAGAATTTTTTCAGGTTCATGCAGCAAATTTACAAAAAAATCATCACACGGCCGGCAGCGACGAGCCTTCGAGGGTGCGGTAGAGGTTGAGGGCGTAGACATCGGTCATGGCCGAGATGTGGTCGAGCACGGCCTGGATCTTGCCGTAGAGGGTGGGCGCGTCCGTGTCGTATTGCTCCGGAAACTTGGCCAGAAGCAGGCGCGAGTAGTTGAGCTGCGGCCGCGTCACGGCGCCTATGAGCTTGTCCATCAGATAGGTGATGATGCGGTTACCGGCCAGCTCCACGTCCACCACCGAGCCGGCGGTGTAGATGCGCTTCCAGGAAATCTCGGTGCAGCGGCGGTAGCCCTCGCGCTCGAGCGGATCGATGTCGCTGAGCAGCGGCGCCTGGAACGTGCCGGCCAGGATGTCCTGCTCGCGGCGCAGGAAGGCCTCGGCGCAGCGGTCGGCCAGCGTGCCTATGACGCACGAGCGCAGGTAGGCGATTTTCTCGTTGGGGTCGGCCACGTGGTCCATTATCTCAAGCATGTGGGCGCGCCGCTCGGGAGTGAAGAATCCCAGGAAAGCGTCGGTCACCTCGGCCGTCGACAGTATCTTGAGCTTGTGGGCGTCTTCGATGTCCATCACCTCGTAGCAGATGTCGTCGGCGGCCTCGACGATGAACACCAGGGGGTGGCGGGCGTAGCGCACCGTACCCTCGGGCGAGGGCAGGCGCTTCATGCCCAGCTCGTCGGCCACGCGCATGAAATCGGCCCGCTCGCTGTCGAAGAATCCGAACTTGCCGTTGGTGGCCAGCGCCGACTCATAGGGATACTTGGCTATGGCTGCCAGCGTGCTGTAGGTCATGGCGAAGCCGCCGGCGCGGCGGCCGCGGAACTGGTGGGTGAGCACGCGGAAGGCGTTGGCGTTGCCCTCGAAGGAAGTGAAGTCGCGCCACTGGCTGTCAGTGAGGCCGCTGCGCAGGTGGCTGCCGGCGCCCTCGCTGAAGAAGGTGGCGATGGCCTTCTCGCCGCTGTGGCCGAAGGGCGGGTTGCCCAAGTCGTGGGCCAGGCAGGCGGCCGCCGTGATGTCGCCGATGGAGGCCAGGCTGGCGGCGTCGGGCGTGCCGGCGTAGCGCTCGCGCAGACCGTCGGCCACGCGGTCGGCAATGCTCTTGCCCACACACGACACCTCCATCGAGTGGGTCAGGCGGTTGTGCACGAAGATGCTGCCCGGCAGCGGAAACACCTGCGTCTTGTTCTGCAGGCGGCGGAAGGGCGACGAAAACACCAGGCGGTCGTAGTCGCGCCGGAAATCGGTGCGCAGCGCGCTCTTCTTGGGGTCGTGGTAGTGCTCGAGCCCGAAGCGCTTGTCGCATATAAGGCGGTTCCACTGCATCATAGCATCCATATGGCTAAAGACGTGAGTGCGCTCATTATCACGAGAATCCACGCCAGCGCGGGGCGCTCGCGGCCGCAGCGCAGGGCTGCCCAGCCGTACACCACCACGGCCGAGGGATAGATCCACACCAGGGCGCTCCCGGGGTTGCGCGACAGCAGCGAGGGCCATGCCAGCAGCGGCAGCGCCGTGGCCACGGCGGCAATCTTCAGGGCGGTGTTCATGAGCGGCTGTGTTTCTTGTTTTTCTGTTGTTTCTTCTCCTCGAGATAGGCGGCCACGGTGGCGTCAAGGCCGCGCTCCAGGGGCCAGGCGGGGCTGAAGCCCAGGTCGGTGCGCGCCGGGCTGATGTCGCAGTTCCAGTTGCGCTGGCGCATGATGCGGTATTTGTCGCGGTTCAGCGTCGAGGCCTTGCCCTGCAGGGCCGCGATCTTCTCGGCCACCGTGCTGGCCACGTACACCGCCCAGAGCGGCAGCCTCACCGGCACCACCACGCGGCGCCCCAGGCGCGCGGCCACCATGCGGCGGAACTCCGCCTGCGAGTAGGCGCGGTCTTCGCTGATGATATACTTGCGCCGCAGCGCCGCCGGGGCGTTGAGCGCCAGGAAGATAGCGTCCACAAGGTCTTCCACGTAGACAAAGGTGAGCATCTGGCGGCGGAAGCCCACGCCGAAATCCCAGCCGGCGTCGATGCTCTTGATCATCATCAGATAGTCGCGCTCGTGGGGGCCGTAGACGCCCGTGGGGCGCAGGATGGTCCAGCGCAGGTCTGTCTGCGTCTCCAGCCAGGTCTCCGTCTTGATTTTCGACAGGCCGTAGCGCGTGTCGGGCGCCGGGACGGTATCGGCCGTGAGGGGCGCGTAGCCGCGCTCGTCGCCGGGGCCCAGCGCGCTCAGCGAACTCATGTAGAGGAAACGCTCCGGCAGCAGCCCCGTCTCGCGCAGCACGGTCACGAAGGTGCGCACATACTCAAAATTGATGCGGTTGAAATCCGAGAAGCGCGCGCACTTCGTGGCGCCTAAGTTCCACACCACATAGTCCCAGCCGCCCTGCGGAGCCTCGCGCCGCAGCGTGGCGGCGATAGTCTCCGGGTCGTCGTAGTCGAAGTCCACCAGGCGCAGCCCCGGCAGGTCGAGCCAGCGGCGCGAAGTGGTGGGGCGCACTCCGGCCCAAGTGTCGTAGCCCAGGCTCAGGGCCTTGCGGGCGATGAAGCCGCCGATGAAGCCTCCCGCGCCCACTATGAGCAGTGTTTTTTTCATCATCTGTTCTTGCTGTGATATGCAGCTGCACACATGGCAGTTGCGCCACAAAAATACAAAAAACTTTGCAGAGCAGCGAAAAAATCGTAACTTTGCATGCACAAAACGCCCGGATGGCGGAATCGGTAGACGCGTCGGTCTCAAACACCGATGGAGCAATCCGTACCGGTTCGATCCCGGTTCCGGGCACTCCCTACACCCCTAATGCACTGTCCATTAGGGGTTTTTATTTACCTGGGATACAAAAGGCCACAAGCCCCAAAAGAAACAAAATTCTGAGGGGACGGCCTCGCGCAGAGCCGCAGAGATTATTATTAATATACTGGCGACCAACGCAGTAGCGACGCTTCTTGAAGCGCCCGCCCCGTCTGAGACAACCCCGGGCCTTCGTGCAAAGAGCGGCAGCGCCGCTCAACGTACGTAGCCACATGCAAGCGCGGCAGCGCCGTGCGCAGCTTGTGGTTGCCAGAGCCGCCCGCCGGGCAGGGCGCCTCGTAGAGGTGCAACTTTTGATGCCACAGACGCCCTGCTGCGCGGTGCCGGCGCGGCTAACGCCGCTGGGCTATCAGTGGGGAGAGCGTCGGAGACGCGACGTTCCTTAGCCTCAGGTCGAGCGCAGCGAGGCCTGAGGAACAGCCGGAATCCATAGCAGAGCCTCGGAGAGGCGATGTTATTACACAAATTCGTGTGAGATTACAGCGCATCTCCGAAGCGCAGGCGCATTTATTGGCACCTCCCCGGGCCTTGCTGCGCTCGACCCGGGGCTAAGGGAACGGCACGTCTCCGACGCGCCACTCTTGCTTCGGCCTAACGCCGCCTGCCATCCGGGGTGAGGGGCGGGGGGGTATAGTAGCTATTTTAGCTATAGTAGCTATTTTAGCTATTTTAGAGGGCCATGCGGGAGGGGGTGGACGCTTGAAAAGCGTCCACCCAAGCGAGGCCATCCCCAAATAAAAATTATTTTTGTTTCTTTTGCCCTTTTTGATCTTTTGTATCTCCGGGGCAGGCGGTTGTATTATACAGCAACGCAGGCCCGGGGGTGGGGCCTGCGCTGGGGCTGTGTGTGTTGTTTATAGGATTAAGGATAGATTTCT
>CAYUUN010000070.1:0-11401 GCA_964447895.1 uncultured Bacteroides sp.
GGCTAACACCGGCGCGCCGCTAAGCGCGGCGCCAACGCGGCTAACGCCGCTTTTTCCCGGCGTGTGCGGGATACAAAAGGACAAAAACCGCACAAGAAACAAAAAAAATTATTGGTGCCCGCCGCTGATGCGGCGGGCCGGTTTAGCTATTGTAGCTAATATAGCTATTTTAGCTACAGTAGCTATTTTAGAGGGTGGCGGGGAGGGCGTAGGCGCCGAGGGCGGGGGTGGTGCCGCGGGGATGGCCGAGGGGGTCGGTGGTGGCGTCGGGGTGGACGAGGGCGGGGTCGGCGGCGCCGAGGGCGGGCGATTCGGGCTGGAGGCGGTAGTCGAAGATGTAGGCCGAGCGGTCGTTGCAGTACATGGGGTCGGTGTCCCAGATGCAGGCGATGAAGTTGGCGTCGTCGGTGCCGGCGCTCTTGAGCAGGCATGAGCGCAGGGTGATGTCGCTGCCTGTGAGGTCTTTGTGGCTGAGGTCGTCGCCCAGGCCGTAGACTATGCTGTTGGTCATGTCGAGGGCGGTGTGGGGCGCGCCGCTGCCGTCGTCGTCGCCTTCGATGCCTGTGTGGGCCAGCTGGAGGGCGGGGCCGGAGATGGCGGAGAATAGGTAGTAGTTGGCCAGGGTGCAGTGGTTCACGGTGTGGCTGCCGCCCTGGAGGCGCATGAGGCCTTCGCCGCCTTCGGCGAGCTCGGTGCCCAGGATGGTGGTGGAGGCGTGGGTGGCCTCGAGCACGAGCCCGGCGGAGTTGTGCAGGCGGCAGTTGAGCAGCTTGAGGGAGGGCTGCGCGGCAGCCGCGGGGTCGCCGGCGATGGAGAGGCCCTGCCAGGTGTTGCGCATGTCCACGCACTGCATCTCGCTGTGGCCGGCGGTGGCTGTGAAGAAGAGGCCTGTCCACTGGCGCGACATGATGTCGAAGGAGATGTCGGACACGACGTTGCCGGTGCGGTCGCCGGTCATGTGTATCCAGGCGTCGGGGGTGCCGAGGGCGCGGAGGGTGCCGCGCACGGCCATGTAGGCGCCGTCGTGGAAGTACATTTCGGTGCCTGGCAGGATGTTGAGGGTGGCTCCGGGGGCCACCACGAGGGAGTCGTAGACGATGTAGGGGCGGGCGGGGTCGGTGTCGTAGCTGCCGGTGATGGTGGATGCCTGCAGGCGCACGGCGTCGCGGCCCAGGGCGTGGAGCACCACGGTGCGCGTCACGCCGTTGCAGGTGATGTCGACGCCGGCATCGACGGCCACGGGAGCGGTGCGGCCGTTGGCGGGCAGGGTGGCCTCGACGAATATGAAGATGGAGTCGCGGTTGCGTATCTCCACGTCGTGAAACTCCGAGCCGCTGAAGCCGTCGACGTTGATGCGGAAGTGGCGGCTATCGGGGCCCGAGAGGGATATGGAGCTGATGGATACCGACTTGGAGGCGCGGTTGTGGACCGTAAAGCGGAAGGTGGGGGTGCACTCCTCGGTGAACACGGTGCCCATGTGCAGCGTGTCGACCGAGGCCACGGGGGCGTCGGAGGGCGCTGTGGTGAAGCTGTCCTCGATGCAGCCGCCGGCGGCCACGGCGAGGAGAGCGAGCAGGGAGAGAAGGATATATTTCATGCGCTGATTAAAGACTATAGGGATTATAAGACTTATAAGACTTATAAGACTTATAAGATTTATAAGACTTTATTATTAACGCGAAAAGCGGTCGATTATTGCGCGGGCGGTGGCGGGGTCGAGCTGCCGCAGGGGCTCCATCACGAAGGGGCGCAGGGCGGCGCGCGGGTGGGGCAGCTGCAGGCGGGGGGTATCGATGTCGAGGCCGTCGATGTCGATGATGTCGATGTCGATGGGGCGGTCGCAGTAGAGGCCCTCCGGGGTGCGGTGTGGCGCTCCGCCGCCCACGGTGCGCTCGATGGCCTGAAGGGCGTCGAGCACGGCCTCAGGCGGCTCGGCAGGGGCTCCGTCGAGCATCACGGCGAGGTTGAGGAAGCGGTGGGGCGAGCTGTAGCCCCAGGGCTCGCTCGCGACGGGGCCTGCGGTGGCCAGGGTGGCTTCGGGCCAGCGCGAAGCAATCAAGGCGACGGCCTGCCCGATGAGGGCGCGGCTGTCGCCTTGGTTGGAACCTATGTTGAGGTGGACGCGCACTGTCAGATGCTGCGTGCCACTTCCACTTCTTCGAAGCTTTCGATGATGTCGCCCACCTTGACGTCGTTGAAGCCTGCGATGGAGAGGCCGCAGTCGTAGCCGGAGACTACTTCCTTGACGTCGTCCTTGAAGCGCTTGAGCGAGCCGAAGGTGCCGGTGTAGCGCACGATGCCGTCGCGTATCACGCGGGCCTTGGCGGTGCGCTTGATCTTTCCTTCGCGCACGATGGCTCCGGCGATGGTGCCCACCTTGCTGATGTGGTAGGTCTCGAGCACCTCGGCGGTGCCGGTGATTTCCTCCTTGAGCTCGGGGGCGAGCATGCCCTGCATGGCGTCCTTGACCTCCTCGATGGCGTCGTAGATCACGGAGTAGAGGCGTATCTGCACGCCTTCGCGCTCGGCCACGCGGCGGGCGGCCTGGGAGGGGCGCACCTGGAAGCCTATGATGATGGCGTCGGATGCGGCGGCCAGCGTGACGTCGCTCTCGGAAATCTCGCCCACGGCCTTGTGGAGCACGTTCACCTGAATCTCCTCGGTGGAGAGCTTGATGAGGGAGTCGCTGAGGGCCTCGATGGAGCCGTCGACGTCGCCCTTGACGATGATGTTGAGCTCCTGGAAGTTGCCGATGGCGCGGCGGCGGCCGATGTCCTCGAGGGTGAGAATCTTGGTGGTGCGCAGTCCCTGCTCGCGCTGCAGCTGCTCGCGCTTGTTGGCAATCTCGCGTGCTTCCTGCTCGGTCTCCATCACGTTGAAGGTGTCGCCGGCGGTGGGAGCGCCGTTGAGGCCCAGGATGAGGGCGGGGGTGGCGGGTCCGGCCTCGCGGATGCGCTGGTTGCGCTCGTTGAACATGGCCTTGATTTTGCCGAAGTGGTTGCCGGCGAGCACGATGTCGCCCACGCGCAGGGTGCCGTTCTGCACCAGCACGTTTGCCACGAATCCGCGGCCCTTGTCGAGCGACGATTCGATGATGGCGCCGGTGGCGCGGCGGTCGGGGTTGGCCTTGAGGTCGAGCATCTCGGCCTCGAGGAGCACCTTTTCCATGAGCTCTTCCACTCCGGTGCCTTTCTTGGCGGAGATGTCCTGGCTCTGGTATTTGCCGCCCCACTCTTCCACGAGGTAGTTCATGGCGGCGAGCTCCTCCTTGATTTTGTCGGGGTTGGCGTGGGGCTTGTCTATCTTGTTGATGGCGAAGACGATGGGCACACCGGCTGCGGAGGCGTGGTTGATGGCCTCGACGGTCTGGGGCATCACGTTGTCGTCGGCGGCCACGATGATGATACAGATGTCGGTGACCTTGGCGCCTCGGGCACGCATGGCCGTGAAGGCTTCGTGGCCCGGGGTGTCGAGGAAGGTGATGTGGCGGCCGTCGGGCAGCTTCACGCTGTAGGAGCCTATGTGCTGGGTGATGCCGCCGGCCTCGCCTGCGATGACGTTGGCCTTGCGGATGTAGTCGAGCAGCGAGGTCTTGCCGTGGTCGACGTGGCCCATGACGGTGACGATGGGCGGGCGGGCCATGAGGTCTTCCTCGCGGTCTTCCTCCTGGTGGATGGCGTCGGCCACCTCGGCGGAGACGTATTCGGTGGTGAAGCCGAATTCTTCGGCCACGATGTTGATGGTCTCGGCGTCGAGGCGCTGGTTGATGCTCACCATCACGCCTATGTTCATGCAGGTGGCGATCACCTGGTTGATGGGCACGTCCATCATCACGGCCAGGTCGTTGGCGGTCACGAACTCCGTGAGCTTGAGGGTGCGGCTCTCGGCCTGCTCGGCGCGTGCGGCCTGCTCGGCGCGTGCGGCGTTGGCGTCGCGCTTCTCCTTGCGCCACTTGGCGCCTTTCTTGAGGCCCTTGTCTTTGCTGGTGAGGCGTGCGAGGGTCTCCTTTACCTGCTTCGATACGTCTTCGTCGCTCACCTCGGGCACGGGTGCCGGGCGCTGGGGCTGGCGGTTCTTGCCTCCCTGGTTTTTGGGCGGACGCTGGGGCGCGGCCTGGCGCTCGCCGCCACGGCTGTCGCCGCGGTGGCCTTCGCCGCCCTGTGCGGCCTGCTTGCCGGCCTTTTCGATGTCTACCTTCTGGGAGTTGATGCGGTTGCGCTTGCGGCGTCCCTCGCCTCCCTGGGCGCCTGCGCCCTGGCCGCCGGCGTTCTTGCGCTCGTTGCGGCGGTCTTCCTTGCTTTTCTTTTTGGGGCGGGTGGTGGCGTTGATGGCCGAGAGGTCGATTTTGCCCAGAATCACGGGGCCTTGCACGCGGGGGGTGCTACCGGTGGTGAACACCTCGGGCTCGGCGGGCTTTTCGGGGGCCTTGGGAGCTTCGGGGGCTGCTGCCTTGGACTCGGCGGGCTTGACCTCCGGAGCTTTGGGGGCCGCAGGGGCTGCGGGCTTTTCCTCGGCCTTGGGCTGCTCGGGGGCAGGCTTGGGCTCGGGCTTGGGTGCGGGAGCCTTGGGAGCCTCGGCGGCAGCGGTAGCGGCGGGTTTTTCCTCGGCCTTGGGGGCTTCGGGAGCGGGCTTGGGCTCGGCGGGCTTGACCTCCGGAGCTTCAGGGGCCTCGGGGGCTGCGGGCTTTTCCTCGGCCTTGGGGGCTTCCGGGGCGGGCTCGGCGGCAGGCTTGGGGGCCACGGGGTTGCCCTTGCTGTCGAGCTCTATCTTGCCCAGGATGCGGGGTTTCTGGGCCAGGTCGGACGGCGTGCGGGCCACCTCGGGCTGCGCTGCGGGCGCCTTGGCGCGCGTGGTGGCGCGCTGCTGCTGGCGCTCGTTTATCTGCTGGTCGGAACGAGTCTTGAACTCGCGGTCGGGCTGGAAATGATGTGTAAGTTTCTCCACCACTGTTTCATCAACGCGAGTGTTGGGGCTTTCGACGATTTCGATGTTGTTTTTGCGCAAAAACTCGTAGATGTTGGGCAGGCCCACATTGAGTTCCGACGCGATACTGCTTAGCTTTTTTTGATTCGCCATATATATGTGTAGATACTCGTTCTTTATAAGTTAGTGAATGTGTGGAGAATAGTGGGGGAGAGAGGCGGGGCGGCGCCGGCCGGGGGCTCAGTCCTCGAACTCGGCGCGGAGCACGGCCAGCAGGCCGTCGACGGTCTCCTCCTCGAGGTCGGCTTTCTCCACAATCATGTCGCGGGGTGCGTTGAGCACGCTCTTGGCGGTGACGAAGCCCACGCTCTTGAGTGCTTCGATCACCCACTCTTCGATTTCGTCCTTGAAGTCGTCGAGGTAGATGTCTTCCTCGAAGCTCTCGGCGGTGTCGCGGTAGACGTCGATTGTGTAGCCCGTGAGCATGGATGCGAGCTTGATGTTGAGGCCGTTCTTGCCGATAGCGAGCGACACTTCCTCGGGGCGGAGGAACACCTCGGCCTTCTTCTCTTCCTCGTCGAGGCGAATGCTGCTGATCTTGGCGGGCGAGAGGGCGCGCTGGATGAACAGTGAGGGGTTGGCCGTGTAGTTGATGACGTCGATGTTTTCGTTGCGCAGCTCGCGCACGATGCCGTGGATGCGGCTGCCCTTGACGCCCACGCATGCGCCCACGGGGTCGATGCGGTCGTCGTAGCTCTCGACGGCTATCTTGGCTCGCTCGCCGGGGATGCGTGCTACGGCGCGGATGTTGATGAGGCCGTCGTGAATCTCGGGCACCTCGAGCTCGAAGAGGCGGCGCAGGAACTGCTCGTTGGTGCGGCTCACGGTGATTTTGGGGTTGTTGTTCTTGTTGTCGACGTTGGCCACGACGGCGCGCACGGTCTCGCCCTTGCGGAAGAAGTCGCCGGGGATGCTCTCGCTCTTGGGCAGGAGCAGCTCGTTCTTCTCGTCGTCGAGCAGGAGAGTCTCGCGGCTCCAGGTCTGGTACACCTCGCCGCTCACGAGCTCGCCCTCGAGGTCTTTGAACTTCTCGTAGATGGCCTCGTGCTGGAGGTCGAGAATCTTGCTCTGGAGGGTCTGGCGCAGGTTGAGGATGGCGCGGCGGCCGAACTTGTCGAAGAATATTTCCTTGGTGTGTTCCTCGCCCACTTCGGCTTCGGGGTCGTCGTCGGCGCGAGCGTCGCTCAGGGAAATCTCGAGGTTGGGGTTTGCCACTTCGCCGTCGGGCACCACGGTGAGGTTCTGGAAAATCTGCACGTCGCCCTTGTCGGGGTTGAGAATCACGTCGAGATTTTCATCGGTGCCGAACATCTTGGCCAGCACGTTGCGGAAGGATTCTTCCAGCACGCTTATCATGGTGGTCTTGTCGATGTTTTTCAGTTCCTTGAATTCGGCGAACTGTTCGACCATATTGGGCGTAGCCTCTTTCTTTGCCATAGCTTGAGTGTGTGTGTGTATATGTTTTGATTTATTTTTTTAGAACTTGATTTCGTAGCGCACGTATTTGCAGTCGGCCACGGGGAGGGTGAGCTCGCGGGTGACGGCCACGGGGCGCTTTGCGCCGGGCTCTTTTTCCTTCACCTGCATGGCGATGGTGAAGGCCGAGGTGTCGGGCTCGACGGCCGTGAGGATGCCGTGGAGCTTGCGTCCGTCGCGTGTGAGCACCTCCACGGGGTTGCCTATGTTCTTGAGGAACTGGCCCTGCACGCGCATCGGGGCGGTGAGGCCGGCGGAGCCCACTTCGAGCTCGTAGTCTTCGACGTCGCGGTCGAAGGCTTCCTCAATGGCGCGCGTGATGCGCGCGCAAGTGTCTATGTCGATGCCTTCGGGCGAGTCGAGCTCCACCACGATTTCATTGGCGGGGCTCACGCGCACGTCCACAATGAATATGTCGGAGCCCTGGATGGCTGCCTGCACGGTGTCGGTGAGTTTCTGAGAGTCTATCATCGCATTTTATAAAATTAGGAGGAAGCGCCGTGCCCCCTCCTTCACTCTGAAGTTGTGCAAAGATAGCAATTTTCACGCTTATATCATATAGAAAGGGGCCCCGGGGCGCCGCGCCGCGCCATTTATTAACAAAATATAACTTTATTTAATAAATTTACAGAGATGGGATTATAAATCTTATAAGTCTTATAAATCTTATAAATCTTATAAGCGGGGGACGGAGTATAGGACGCGCCGGAGAGCGCGTCGCATGTGTTCCTTCTTTGAGGGGCGGACGCTTAAAAAGCGTCCCTCCACTGATTGACAGCTCTTTGTAAATTATTTGGCGGGGGAGCAGGCGGGGCAGAGGCCTTCGACGAGGTAGCTGGCGGTGGCGGGGGTGAAGCCGGGGGGAAGCTGCACGTGGGGCACGGCCACGGGGGTGCAGTAGGTGCGGCCGCAGGCGGTGCAGTGGAAGTGCACGTGGTGGCCGGCGGTGGCCTCGAGCGAGAGCTCGTACTTGACGGAGCGGGTGCCGTCGTTGACGGTGTGGGCCAGGTGGCTGTCGGTCAGCAGGGTCAGCACGCGGAAGATGCTGCTGCGCTCCATGGTGGGCAGCAGTTCTTCGAGCTGGGCCAGGGCCAGGGGGGAGGTGGCGGCGGCCAGGGCGTCGACCACGAGCAGGCGGTTCGGGGTGGGGGTGATGCCTGCGTCGCGCAGGATATGTGCGGCGCTGTCAGACAAGGCTCCTGAATGATGCCGGCACGGGCGTTGAGAAATTCATGTCGCGGCGCGTGACGGGGTGGACGAAGCGCAGCGTGCGGGCGTGGAGGGCCAGGCGGTGGATGGGCGAGGTCTTGGCGCCGTACTTGCGGTCGCCGGCTATGGGGTGGCCCAGCTGTTGCATGTGCACGCGTATCTGGTTTTTGCGGCCGGTGGCGAGCTGGAGCTCGACCAGGGCGTAGGGGCCGCGGGCGGCCAGTGTCTCGTATTCGGTGACGGCCTCGCGGCCCACGGCGGGGTCGTCGGTGGTGTAGACCACGTGCTGGGAGTTTTCGGCCAGGAGGCTGCGCACGATGCCTGCGGGGGGCTCGGGGGCTCCGCCTTCGACCACGGCCACGTAGCGGCGCTCGAGCACCATGTTGTTCCAGTTGTGCTGCATTGCTTCCTTTGCCTCGGGTGTCTTGGCGAACATCATGAGGCCGGAGGTGTGCTGGTCGAGGCGGTGGACGATGAAGAGTTTTTGGCGGGGGTCGACGCGCTTGACATAGTCGCGCAGGATGGAGTAGGCCGTGCCGTCGCGCTTGGTGTCGGTGCCCACGGAGAGCAGGCCGTAGCCTTTGTTGACGACGATGATGTCGTCGTCTTCGTAGACTATCTTGAGGCGGGGGTTGTCGAGGGTCTGGAACTCGCGGGAGGTGTTGACTTTCACCTCGGTGGAGGGGGGCAGGAGGGTGTCCCACTGGGTGGTGACGTTTCCGGCGGCCATGACCTGGCGGTGGCGCAGATAGTCTTTGACGGTGGTGCGCTTGCGGTCGGGCATGGCTGCGAGCAGGAAGTCGAGCAGGCGGCATTCGCTATCGGCCGGAGTGGTGAACGACAGCACAATGTCGGGGCGCGGGCGGGTGCGCTCGGCGCCGGGCTTGCATGAGAGGCGGCGTGGCGACATTACTTCTTGGATTTACGGGTGCGTGCGGGCTTTTCGGGTTGCTCGGCTATTATTTTCCTCACTTCGTCGAGTGTGAGGGCGGTGGGGTCGGCCACGTTGCGGGGAATCTTGTAGTTCTTGCCCTTGCTGGCGATGTAGACGCCGTAGCGGCCGTTGAGAATCTGTGTGTCGGGGTCGTCGTCGAAGGTCTTGACCACCTTGCGGCTCTCGTCGTCGCGCTTGGCCTTGATGAGCTCGACGGCGCGCTCGAGGCCCACGGCGGCGGGAGCTTCGTCGGCGGGGATGCTCACGAATTTGCCTTTGTGGCGCACGTAGGGGCCGAAGCGGCCGATGGCCACGGTGACGTCTTCGTCTTCGAAGGTGCCGAGCGTGCGGGGGAATTCAAAGAGCCTGAGGGCTTCGTCGAGGGTGATGGTGGCCACGCTCTGTCCCTTGAGCAGCGATGCGAAGCGGGGCTTGGCGTCGCCCTCGCCGTCGCCCACCTGCACCAGGGGGCCGAAGCGGCCTATCTTGACGCTGACGGTCTCGCCGGTGGCGGGGTCGCGGCCCAGCACGCGCTCGCCCACCTTGTGCTCGAGCCTCATGCTCATGGCGCTTTCCACCACGGGGTGGAACATGCTGTAGAACTCGCTTATCTCGTCGTTCCAGGGCAGGCGTCCCTCGGCAATGTCGTCGAAGCGCTCTTCTACGCGGGCGGTGAAGTTGTAGTCGAGGATGTCCGGGAAATACTCCGTGAGGAACTGGTTCACGACGGTGCCTATGTCGGTGGGCACGAGCTTGCCCTTGTCGCTGCCCACGGCCTCGGTGCGCTCGGTGCGGTGTATGCGGCCGTCGGCGTCGAGCGAGAGCACGGCGTAGCTGCGCTCGGTGCCTTCGTGCTCGCCTTTTTCCACGTATTCGCGCTGCTGGATGGTAGAGATGGTGGGGGCGTAGGTGGACGGGCGCCCTATGCCCAGCTCCTCCATCTTGCGCACGAGGGTGGCCTCGGAGTAGCGCGGGGGCTGCTGGGTGAAGCGCTCGGTGGCCGTCACGGCGAGCGCCGTGAGGGTCTCGCCGCCGGCCAGGGCGGGCAGGTGGGCGGTGTCGGTGTCGTCGTCGGCGGAGTCGTCGGCGCCCTGCGAGGCGTAGACGCGCAGGTAGCCGTCGAATTTCACCACCTCGCCGGAGGCCGTGAAGCGGTCCACGCCGCCGCGTGCTTCCACCTCTACGGTGGTTTTCTCAATCTGCGCGTCGGCCATCTGCGAGGCCAGGGCGCGGCGGCGGATGAGGGCGTAGAGGCGCTTTTCCTGGGCTGTGCCGTCGATGGTGGGACGGTCGATGTAGGCCGGGCGGATGGCCTCGTGGGCTTCCTGGGCGCCCTTGCTGCTGGTGTGGTAGCGGCGCACGTGCAGGTATTCGGGGCCTATTTTTTCCGTGATTTCGGAGGAGATGGCCGCGAGGGCTTCCTCGCTGAGGTTCACGCTGTCCGTACGCATATATGTGATGTGGCCGGCCTCGTAGAGGCGCTGGGCCACCATCATGGTCTGCGCCACGGTGAATCCCAGGCGGCGCGATGCCTCCTGCTGCAGGGTGGAGGTGGTGAAGGGGGGCGCGGGGGCCTTGGCGTGGGGCTTGACGGCCACGTCCACCACCTCGAAGGCGGCTCCGGCGCAGCGCTCGAGCAGCTCGCGGCCGGCCTGCTCGGTGGCCAGGCGGTGGTTGAGCTCGGCGTTGAAGGTGGCGCCTTCCGGCGTGGCGAAGGTGGCGTTGACGCGCCAGTAGGGCTCGCTCACGAAGTTCTTGATTTCCTGCTCGCGCTCCACGATGAGGCGCACGGCCACGCTCTGCACGCGGCCTGCGGAGAGGGCGGGCTTGATTTTCTTCCACAGCACGGGCGAGAGCTCGAAGCCCACGATGCGGTCGAGCACGCGGCGTGCCTGCTGGGCGTCGACGCGGTTCAGGTCGATGCCGCGGGGGTTGGCTATGGCGTTGAGGATGGCCTTCTTGGTGATTTCATGGAACACGATGCGGCGGGTGTTTTCGGGCTTGAGGCCCAGCACTTCGTAGAGGTGCCAGGCAATGGCTTCTCCCTCGCGGTCTTCATCGGAAGCGAGCCACACGGTGCCGGCCTCGGCTGCGGCCTTTCGCAGCTCGGCCACAAGGGGCTGTTTCTCTTCCGGAATCTCGTAGACGGGCGCGAATCCGTGGTCCACGTCGATACTGAAGTTCTTGCGCCGGAGGTCGCGCACGTGTCCGTAGCTCGACATCACTTTATAGTCCTTTCCCAGGAATTTTTCGATGGTTTTGGCCTTTGCCGGCGACTCCACTATTACTAAGTTTTTCAGCATCCTATTTATGAATAAAAATATACTATGTGTATTTGCTTTTCGGTTTCAGCGTGCAAAATTATGAAAAAGAAACGAACCGCGGGCAAAAAAAGTGCGCCGAAATGTGTGAAAAAGTCCGCACGCCCCTATTTTTTTATCTTTTTTTTCAGATTGACAGGTGGGATAGCTATTCAACGAATAGTGTTTGAAAAAACTCGCGCAGAGGCGCAGAGAAAAAAGAAAAGTGCTGAAAATCAGTGGAGGGACGCTTTTTAAGCGTCCGCCTCTCAAAGACGGAATGCAAGCGACGCGGGCTCGCGCTCCCAATCTCCATCAAGAATTTGTTCTATAGTAGGCGCAGAGAATTATGTAATTGGTTGTAATCCAGGTGGTAGGGGCGTTTTTTAGGCGTCTGCCCAGGCCGTGGCAATCGCTTCAGCCGCTTCTTCTCCGGGCCCCTGCGCGAGTTTTTCCACACTTTTTTACGACAAATCGGCTGAATAGTAAGGGAAAAAAA
>CAYUUN010000071.1:0-11190 GCA_964447895.1 uncultured Bacteroides sp.
ACACATGAGACTGACTATTGTCAGTCTTCCGACCGCTAGAACTCTACGAGGCTCTCTCTTTCTTTTGGGGTATTCTTATCTCCACAAGCTTCGCACGGCTCTGCCGCGCTCGCATGTGGCTATATCCGTGGCTGCGGCTCTGCCGCAGAGCTGCGCGCACGGCTCTGCCGTGCTTGCTTATTCTGACTCCTGACAGTCAACCAAAATCAGGAAAAGACAGATGCATCCTCTCGGGGGCAGCAGGCGCTCCGCGCGCGGAGCCAACGCGGCTAACGCCGCTGCTCATCCATTTGGCGGGCGCCGTCGTTATGATAGGGATTATAAATCTTATAAGTCTTATAAGTTTTATAAGTTTTATAAAGCTATTGCGGGGCTTAGCTGGTGGGGCGGCCGGTGTAGCCGCTGCGGCGGAGGGTGTCGGGGGAGCGGTAGAAGGCGGGGGAGAGCAGCGTGGGCACGGGGGTGCCGGGGTGGGCGGCGAGATAGGCGCTCACGATGCGGTGGCCCAGATAGCGGCCGGCGCGGCCGGGGGCGCCGGCGTCGAGCAGGGGTGTGGAGGGCGCGGGAGCCACCAGGCGCGAGGCATCGGCCGGCAGGGTGCTATAGAGGAGTTCGCGGGCCACGAGAGCCTGCCACAGCTGCGTTTCGTGGGCCTGGAGGTAATCGTATTCCTCGGGCGTGTAGCCCATGGCGGTGGCGGCATCCACATCGGCCAGACGCATCACGGCCTCTACGAGCGCGCCCTCGTAGAGCAGGCGCGAGAGCACGGTGGATGCATCGTCGGACTCATAGGGGACGGCAGTGGCCGCGAGCGCCTCGGCGGCGTCGACGGGCACACGGGCCGGCGTCTTGAGGCCGCGGCGGTAGCTGTCGAGATGGGAATAGCCGGGATAGCCCGCGCCGAGATAGTGGTTGAGGGCTATCAGCATCACGCTGTCGCAGAAAACGATGCTTTCGGGGCGACCCCACACCACGGCGGCATAGCGCGAGGCGGGCAGCGGCAACTGCTCGCGGGCCGCGCGGGCCTCGATGCCGCCCAATGCCTGCTCCAGCGGCTCGAGCGAGGTGAAGACACTGTCGACATCCGGCGAGAACACCTGCACGGCGGGCGATGCAGCCCACGCGGCGAGGGCCTCAGGCGAGGCGTCGGCGCCCATCACCTTCATGAAGGCATCGACCTCCGGCGCCATCCCGGCGGGCACGGCATGGCCGGGAGAATACGACGCGAACCACTCCCACACAGGAGCCACCTCCTGCGGCTCCACGCGGGGCTCGGAACAGGAGGTGGCTATAAGAGGAAGCAGATATAAAATAGCTGCGCGGGGCTTCATGGCATCAACGCACGGCAACCTTGAAACTGCGGCCGTCGACACGCACCACATAAACACCTGCGGCAAGGCCCGTGAGGCCCACGCGGCGACCGCCCATGTCGAAGGCTTCGGGCGTGCCCTTGGCTCCGCTCACGCTGATTTCGCCCACACCGCCGGCCACGCAGGGACCGCCGAAGGCCTCGTCGCCGTCTACCACGGCATCGTCGATGCCGGAGATGCCCTTGGTGCAGTACACGGCAAATCCATTGGCGGGCACGTTGAGCTTAAGCGTGCCGCCCGTGCCGGAGAGCTGCGGGGCAGAGAAGCCCATGCTGGCATAGACGAGCTCGGCATCGGAGGCATTGAGGCCCGTGCCGGTCACGGTCACGTCCTGGGCCTGGGTGGACGACGGATTGAAGAAGGCCACGATGGAGCGGGAGCCCTTCTGCACGCACAGCGAGCGGGGGGTGATGAGGCTGCTCGTCCAGGTGCTCTTGAAGGTGGTGCCGTCGCCGAACATGTCTTCATTGGCAGCTCGCAGCGCGCCCACGGCCTGGTAGGCCTCGAGAACGCTCTTGTTGATGACGTTCGACATTGCGTTCCAGTTCACGCGCTTGGGCGAAGTGTTGTTGCTGCCGTCGTCGTTTTTGGTGGTCTCGTCGTTGCCCAATTCCTGGAACTGCCAGATCATCTTGGGGCCGGGGTTGAGCACCATCCATGCGCCTAAGGCAGAGAGGCGGCTGGCGCGCACCTGGCCGGTCTTCACCGACTGCGCGCCATAGGTGCGCAGCTTATAGGCCACGCGCTCCTCGTCGTGGCTCTCGGCGTAGGCCATCGAGTGCCAGAGAGTGCGGTCGGTGTTGCCGGTGTAGAATTCCGAGATGCCGCGGCCGTTTTCGTCGTAGAACATGGCGAACTGGCAGGAATTATGGTTCAGGTTGTGCCATCCCAGCTGTCCGTCGGTGGCGTTGGCGTTCTCCTCGCGCGAGGCAGCCAGCAGCTCGTTGATGTGGATGGCATCGGGTTTCACCTCCTTCATGGCGGCGTGGATGCGCTTCATGCGGTCGACGCGGCTCTGGTTGTAGGCCTCGGTGCCGGAGCTGTAGCTGCTGTTGTCGCCCAGACCCTTCACGAGGTCGAAGCGGAAACCGTCCACGTTGTATTCGCGCAGCCAGTACTGCACCACGTCGATGTAGTGCTGCTCCACGAGGTCGTAGTCGCAGCGCAGGTCGTTGAGCACGCTGTAGTCGTGCGGGGCCGTCTTGTTGTAGAAGGGGTTGGACCCGACGGGATACATCTGATACCAGGGCGTGAGGCCATCGGTCTGGTTGAACACGATGTCGAGAATCACGGCCAGGCCGTTGCGGTGGCACTCGTCGATGAAATCCTTATACTCCTCGGGCGAACCGTAGGCCTTGTCCGGAGCCATATAGAAATTGGTGTTGTAGCCCCAGGAGTTGTTGCCGTTGAATTCCATGATGGGCATGAGCTCGACGGCGTTGACACCCAAGCTCTTGATGTAGGGAATCTTCTCCATGGCTGCGGCCAGGGTGCCGTCGCCCTTGCTCTGGCCCTCGGTGCCGGTGAAGTCGCGCAGCAGCATCTCGTAGACGTAGAGACGGTCGTGCTGCGGGATGGTGAAGTCGCTCCACGAATACTTGTTCATGTCGCGGCGCCACACGGCCAGCATCACGTCGCCCTGCACCTCGGCGGGATATTCGGGCATACCTTCGTAGCCCAGGCCGCTCGTGGCCAGATACTTGTCGTTGTAGGGGTCGAGTACCAGGCGCGCGTAGGGGTCGCCCACGGAGCGGGTGCCGTCCACCAGGTAGTAGTAGATATAGTCTTTACCGGCTTCGAGCTTGGGCGAATTGATCCAGAAGTAGCGGCGGTTGTTGTAATCCTGGTAGTACATCGTGTTCTCGGCCAGCACCTTGTAGCCGTCCCACGAGGGCACGATCACCACGCTGGTCTTGTCCGGAGCCGCCAGGCAGAAAGTGACGGTGCCGTCGGCATTGTCCACGGCACCCTGCACGGGCACGCCGCCGGGGTAGTTGCGGGCCTGGGAAGCGCCCACATACGACACCGTGCAGCTCTGCTCGACCGTCTCTCCGGCAGCCACGGCCACGGCCTTGAACTCGTAGGTGCCACCGGTGGCAATGTTGTAGGTGGTGCTGAGGGTGCGCGTCGCCGTCTTGGTTGCGAGCGTGGTGCCGTTCACCGAGATGGTGATGTCGGCATCCACCGATGCTCCGGCCGTGAGGGTCACCGTGGTGGCCGATGTGACCACGGCGGGGGCCGAGCAATCCAGGTTCAGCGCCAGGCCGGCCGGGTGCACGTCCACGAAGATGTCGCCGCCCGCTGCGGTCTTGCCCTCCTTGGAGCCGTTGGCGTTGCGGAACACCATGCACAGGCGGCTCACGCTCTCGCCGGCAGCCAGGCCGAAGAACGAGGGGATGTCGCCGATGTTGAGCGCGTATGTATTGGCATCGACGCGGCTGAGCTTGCACTGAGGCTTGTTCACGCTCCAGTCGGCCACCACGTGCTGCCAGTCGCCGGCGGCCGTGGTCACGCCAATGTGGGCGTAGACATCGTCGCCGGTATAGTTTTTAAGGCCATTGTTGCCCATCGGAGAATCGGCATGGTAGTAGAGCACCACGCCCTGCGAGTTTTCCTGCAGGACAGCCGGCTCGGTAGTGACAATCTGCGCCGAAGCGGCCACGCCGCAAAGGGCCACGAAAGCCACAAAAAGCGAAATGAACTTCTTCATCTTATTCTAAAAAAGGAATGTGTTTTTATGATATAATCTTATTTTTTACAAAGATACGACATAAAGCCGTAATATCCAAATCGCAGGCGCAAAAAAAGCGGGCGCAGCGGAAAGGCCTGGTTCCGCGCGCCCTGCTTTAGAGGCCACACCAAAGGATGCGATGAAACTCCGAATAGACAGGATTTGAGTGCTCGCCGTCCTTTGTAATCCTCCGGCTCTGAGGCATCCGCAGCCCGCGAGGGGTTGCGGCTGAGGCCCGCCATCGGGCGGCAAAGCTTGTCTCGGCATTTCGATTGATTTGACGAGTTTCCCAATCAACTTTGATGTGGTTGTGTCTCCGGCACTCTCTCGTGCCTGCTTTGTAATTATAACGCAAAGATAGTGCAAGCAGTTCGTTTGTGCAAATTTTCCCGCCGCAAGTTTTCAACATTCCCGCCGCCGCAAAAAAAAGACAGGCCGCACGCGGGGTGCGGCCTGTCCTGATATCGCGGTTGAGGCAGAGGGGATTACTTGAAGAGGTACTTCACGCCCACCTGCATCTGCCAGCACTGGCTGTTGTTGAAGCTGTAGTCGTAGGTCTGGCTGTAGTAGTCGCCGTTGGCGTTCTTCTGCATCGAGTAGGTGGGTTCGCCCTGGGCGTTGCGGCCTTCGTACTTGAGCACGCGGCAGCCGTTGCTTGCCTGGGTGGGCACCTTCTGCACGCCCCAGCTGCTGTTGAGCAGGTTGCCGAAGTTCATGATGTCGAAGCTCAGCTGGATGGCGTTCTTGGTCTTGCCGATGCGGAACTCGAATTCCTCCATGATGCGCAGGTCGAACTGGTGCACCCAGGGAGCGCGGGCGGCGTAGGCCTCGGCATACTGGCCGCGGTGGCTGCTCAGATACTTGTCCTGTGCCATGAATGCCTCGAAGGCCAGGGCGTCGTCGGCGTTGATGAAGTTGAGTTTCTCGCCCACGGCGGGGATGTACATCAGGTCGTTGTTGATACCGTCGCCGTTCATGTCGTTGGTGTAGCAGAAGCTGTTGCCGCTGGCGCTGGCGCCGGTGTAGAAGAGGCTCAGGTTGGTGTTGCGGGCCAGGCCTTTGTAGGTGAAGGGGATGGTCCAGGTGGCGCTGGCGATGAGGCGGTCGGGTATCACGTAGCGCGAGCGCTGCACGGTGCCGAAGTTAGGACCGTCCACGGTGATGAGGCCCTGCCAGGTGCTCACGGGGTCGTTGCCGGGCATGCCGCTCACTTCCTTGCTCTCGGTGTGGGTGTAGGCCACCATGAAGTTGAGCATGTCTACGGGCTGCAGGTTGGCGGTGAAGTTCAGGGTGTAGCCGTGGCCCTTGTTGGTATTGGCGAGCATCACGGCGTTCTTGCCGCTCACGTAGGTGAAGTTTTCGGGGTAGATCATGCGGTTGTCAGGGCCGGTGAAGTAGTCGGGACCCTTGCCGCCGTTCCACTGTGCGGGGTCGATGATGTTGATGTTGTCGATGGTGACGGCGTTGATGTTCTTGGTGTACATGAACTCACCGGTGAGGGTGAAGGGGAAGTGCACGGGCACCTGCCAGTCGAGCGCGATGCTGCTCTTCCACACCTGGGGCATCTTGAAGTCGTCGACCACGCCGCTGATCTTGCTGCCGGCCACGTGGTTTTCATCGGCCATCTGGGTGGGGAAGCCCAGCTTCGACACCATTTCGTCCACGTTGGTGATCATGCCCTGGCCGTTGCCGAAGTACTGCTCCAGCTTGGAAGCCACGGCGGAGTCCCAGTTTTTCTTGCTGTCGTAGGCGCTCCAGCTCACGGAGTTCTGCACCATGCCGGCGTTGGTGGGCATGTTGGTGAAGAACACCAGGGGCAGACGGCCGGTGAAGATGCCTGTGCCGCCACGCACGCGCAGCGACTTGTCGCCCAGCACGTCCCAGTTGAAGCCCACGCGGGGCGAAACCTGCATGCGGTTGGCGGGCCACTTGCCGGTGTCGATGTGCTGGCCGCCGAAGTCGAGCTCGTAGATGGCCTTGTTGCGTGCCAGGTCGCTGTTGTCGAACATCAGTTCGTCGAGGCGCACGCCGTAGGTGAGCTTAAACTTCTTGCTGATGTTCCATTCGTCCTGCAGGTAGATGCCCAGCTGGTTGAAGGTCACCTGTGCGTTGGGGTCCTTGACGCCGTTCCAGCCGTAGGTGAGTGCGAAGCCGATGGGGGTGGCGCCGTTGATGAAGTCGTCGACGGAGGCATAGCGGTAGTAGCCCGTGCCGTTGCGCATGTAGGCGTTGTTGGCAAACTGGTGCTCGAAGCTGATGCCGCCCATCACGCGGTGGCTGCCGATGTTCCAGGTCACGTTGTCGGTGACGTTGTAGATTTTGTTCTTCACGCCGTTGTTGTAGGTGAAGAGCTCATAGCCGGCGCTCATGTAGGGCTCGAAAATCTGCTTGCCCTGGTCGTCGTAGCCGTTGAGGATGTCGATGAAGGGGAAGTCGCTGGAGTTGGTGCCGCGGATGTCCTGGATGTCGGTGTAGGTGAAGAGCAGCTGGTTGCTCAGGTTGTCGGTGAAGCGGCTGTTGAAGTCAAGGGCCCAGGAGGTCACCTTGTTGTCCATGGAGTACATGGAGTTGGCGAAGGCCATCGACATGGGACCCACGCGGTTCATGCCGTTGAGGCGGGGCTGCACGTCCACGGAGTTGCCGTTAGGCTCGTTCCAGGTGGAGTTCTTGGTGTGGTTGAAGCGCAGGCTCAGCTTGTGGAAGTCGTTGATGTTCCAGTCGAGTCGCACCAGGAACTTGTTGTTGGCGGCGCTGCCGGGGAAGTTGTCGTAGCTTCCGGGCTCGTAGCCGTATTTGTTGCGCAGGTGCTCGGCCACGCGCTGCATGTCGCTGATGAGGGTGCGGGAGGTCATGCCGTCCACAGCCTCGCCGGCCTGGCGGGCGCGGTATTTGATCACCTCGAAGGGGCGCTTCTCGTGCTCGTAGTTGGCGAAGAAGAAGAGCTTGTTCTTCACGATGGGGCCACCCAGCGTGAAGCCGTAGATGGTCTTGCTCTCATCGGCACGGCCGCCCAGGTCCTGGCCGTTGATGCGGTTGCCGCGCAGGTCCTGGTTGGTATAATATACGTAGGCCGAACCCTTGAAGTCGTTCGTGCCGCTCTTGGTGATGGCGTTCACGCCGCCGCCGATGAAGTTGGTCTGGCGCACGTCGAAGGGAGCTACCACCACCTGCATTTCCTCGATAGCGTCGGTGGAGATGGGGTTGCCGCCGCCGGGCAGGCTCTCGCTCAGGCCGAAGTTGTTGTTGAAGTTCGCACCGTCGATGGTGAAGTTGGTCGAACGGCCGTCGCCGCCGGCGAAGCTCATGCCGTTGGCATAGGGCGACATGCGGGCGAGGTCGCTGATGCTGCGGTTCACCGTGGGAGTGCTCAGGATCTGAGCCTGCGAGATATTGGTGGTGGCGCCGGTCTTCTCGGCCGAGAACTTGCTGGCGCGGCCCTTAACAATAACTTCGCCGAGCTCTGTAGAACCCGGCGTCAGATATACATTCAGCTCCTCGATTTCACCCAGCTGAAGGATGATGTCGTTGAAAACGACGGGCTGCATGCCCACGTAGGAAACTCTCACCGTGTAGGGACCGCCCACGCGCATACCCTGTATCGAGTATCGGCCATCGACGTTGGAGATGGCGCTGTAGCGCGTGCCCGAGGGCTCGTGGGTGGCGACGATGGAAGCGCCGATGATGGGCTCCACATTGCCTTCTGTGATAAGACCGGCCAGTGAGGCAGTGGTCACCTGCGCGCTCACGGGCATAGCAAAAAAGACGAACAGCAGTGCTGCGAGAGCGCCGATGGTCGTCTGTCTAAAACGTAGTAACATAGCGTTTAGAAATTAGAAATTGGAATTGGATGCCGCAAAGGTAGTGCAATTTTCTTTAACATTACTAAAGTTTTCTGTTACATTTTTGTGAAAATTGCTGAAATTTATGTTTTACAACATATTTCGCGGTAACTATTCAGCCATATGCAGACTCGTAAGGGGAAAACTCGCGCAGAGAGGCGCAGAGAATTATATAAAGAGCTGAAAATCGGAGTTAAAGAGCGTCTCCGACGCTCTCTGATTCTTGAATTTCAGCCTCTTAAATATCTCTCTGCGCCTACTATAGAACAAATATGCGTTGGTGTCTGGGAGTGCGGGCACGCGTAGCATATAACGACGCGCCGGAGAGCGCGTTCCGAGATATAGCCGTGGGGTAAGCGAAGCGCACCCCGCGGTCGTCGGCCTATTCATTTATAATCCGGCGAGCGGCCCCCGAGGGCGTAGCCCGAGCGGGATCATGCGAGCCTGATTTCCCCCTCGGTTGCGCGCCGCGTGCGGCGCGCAACCGAGGGGGGAGGAGGGGGCGGCCGGAACCTATGGCTGCGCACCGCTAAACGCGGCACTTGCCATAGGCTAACACCGGCGCGCCGCTAAACGCGGCGCCAACGCCGCTGGCCATCCGGGGACGGCCTGGCGGGGCGTCCATGATGGGGTGAATGTTTTGAAAAGCGTCCCTACTGCGCTGTTTAACAAAGTCTTAGTTTCTATCTGCGCCTGCTATAGAGCAAATATATGGTAGCGCCTGTGGGGAGCGGACCTCCGGCCCTTTCGACGGATAGGCACGTAGTTCTCTACCCTTTATGATATAGAGCCACTCCCTATCGGGATACTCTGCGCGAGAAGTCACGGCAGTGTCCACCTACCAAGGCCCTGCACACCGGCGCTCCCCATATATAAATATGAATAATGCGAAAAATGCACCCCGGCACAGCAATTTTTTGCTCAATGCAGTTCAATTGTCGAAAAATTTCCGTAAATTTGCTGCGCCGAAAGGCGCCCGCGCTCCCCGGAGCGCCACAGAAACACGTAAACAACCATAACCCAATAGTTTATCTACTACAATTATGACTAAAATCGGTATTAACGGCTTCGGCCGTATCGGTCGCTTCGTATTCCGCGCCTCCACCAAGCGCGACGACATCGAAGTAGTTGCTATCAACGACCTTCTTCCCGTAGACTACATGGCCTACATGCTCAAGTACGACACCATGCACGGCCACTTCGACGGCACCGTTGACTACGACCTCGAAAAGAGCGAGCTCATCGTAAACGGCAAGCACATCCGCGTTACCGCATGCCGCGACCCGAAAGAAATCAACTGGGGCGCTGTAGACGCAGAATACGTTGTTGAGTCGACCGGTCTCTTCCTCACCGAAGAAAAGGCCCAGGCCCACATCGATGCCGGTGCAAAGTACGTGGTGATGTCCGCTCCCTCGAAGGACGCCACCCCCATGTTCGTGTGCGGTGTTAACGACAAGACCTATGCCGGTCAGAAGTTCGTTTCCAACGCCAGCTGCACCACCAACTGCCTCGCCCCCATCGCCAAGGTTCTGAACGACAAGTTCGGTATCACCGACGGCCTCATGACCACCGTACACTCCACCACCGCCACCCAGAAGACCGTAGACGGTCCCTCCATGAAGGACTGGCGCGGCGGCCGCGCTGCCAGCGGCAACATCATCCCCTCCAGCACCGGCGCTGCCAAGGCTGTAGGTAAAGTTATCCCCGAACTCAACGGCAAGCTCACCGGCATGTCGATGCGCGTTCCCACCCTCGACGTCAGCGTTGTCGACCTCACCGTCAACCTCGCCAAGCCCGCCACCTACGAGGAAATCTGCGCTGCCATGAAGGAAGCCAGCGAAGGCGAGCTCAAGGGCATCCTGGGCTACACCGAAGACGCAGTCGTTAGCAGCGACTTCCTCGGCGACCCCCGCACCTCCATCTTCGACGCCAAGGCCGGTATCGCCCTCACCGACACCTTCGTGAAGGTTGTCAGCTGGTACGACAACGAGATCGGCTACTCCAACAAGGTGCTCGACCTCATCGCCGTGATGAAGAAGTACAACGGCTAATAAGCCCCCGCTTCAACCCCACAATCGCCCCGGCCATCCGCCGGGGCGATTTTTTTTGGTAGCGACCAATAACGTTTTGTTTCTTCTGCGATTTTTTGTCATTTTTGTATCTACCTTACACCATGGCAGTTATGCCGATTGTGGCAGCAATATTTGGCAGTCTCGCCGGAAATGCGTAACTTTGCAGCCACAGAGGAAAAATTTGGCTGCTTGCAACCTCTCGAAAAAATGCTAAAACTGCAATCGACAACAGGCGCGCCCGCCCGGCGCCCTGCCGCAATATCCGCAACACAGCAGCCCGCATCGCCGCAGGCCGCTGTTTTTTTTATGTATTTAAAAACGTAAATATATGAACTATCTCTTCACATCAGAAAGCGTCAGCGAAGGACACCCCGACAAGGTGGCCGACCAGATAAGCGACGCCGTGCTCGACGAATTCCTTGCCCGCGACCCGCAGTCGAAAGTGGCCTGCGAGACACTCGTCACCACCGGCCAGGTGGTGCTCGCCGGCGAAATCAAGAGCAACGCCTACGTAGACCTCCACGAAGTGGTGCGCGGCGTAATCTCCGACATCGGCTACAACGACAGCGCCATAGGTTTCGACGCCCAGAGCTGCGGCATCCTCTCGGCCATCCACGAGCAGAGCGGCGACATCAACCGCGGCGTGGAGCGCGACGCCCCCGAAGAACAAGGCGCCGGCGACCAGGGCATGATGTTCGGCTACGCCACCGACGAGACACCCCTCTACATCCCCGTGACCATCGCACTGGCCCACGCCATCCTCAAGGAGCTCTCGGCCATCCGCCGCGAAGGCCGTGAGATGACATATCTGCGTCCCGACAGCAAGAGCCAGGTGACGGTGGAATACGACAGCGACCACCGCCCCGTGGGCGTCCACACCATAGTGGTGTCCACCCAGCACGACGAATTCATCCTCCCCGACGGCGACACCACCCAGGAGCAGGCCGACCGGGCCATGCAGCAGCGCATCGAGCACGACGTGCGCCATATCCTGCTGCCCCGCGTGCGCCGCGCCATCCCCGAGGCCATGCGCCCGCTGCTCGACACCGACTTCCGGCTGCTGGTCAACCCCACCGGCAAATTCGTCGTGGGCGGCCCCCACGGCGACACCGGTCTCACAGGCCGCAAAATCATCGTCGACACCTACGGCGGCCGCGGCGCCCACGGCGGCGGCGCCT
>CAYUUN010000072.1:0-11081 GCA_964447895.1 uncultured Bacteroides sp.
CGCTACGCTCGACCTGAGGTACGAGCGGAATCCACAGCAGAGCCTCGGAGAGGCGATGTTATTACAAAAGGTCGAGTGAGAAAACAGCCTACAAGCAGGCAAGCGCGGCAGAGCCGTGCGCGCAGTCCGGCGGCAGCGCCGCCGCACGTATATAGCCACATGCAAGCGCGGCGTAGCCGTGCGCAGCTTGTGGTACCCGCCCACCCTCTCATAAAAAAGAGCCGCGTAGCGGTTCAACTCTACACACCTGATGCTCAACGCATTACAGCGATTGTTTCCTCAATACATTTCACTCCGAGCTACAACAGCCCCTCTATCAGCCCGATATACCGGGCCGCCACAGCCCCCGCCGCAAAGCGGCGCGTCACCGACGCCCGCAGCAGCGCGCGGTCCGGCTCGCCGTCGATGGCCGCCGCCAGCCCCGCGGCCAGGTCGGCCGTGTCCAGGCCCCGCGCTATATAGCCCGTGGCCGGCGAGTCGATGATGTCGCTCTGGCCCCCGCGCCCGAAGCACACAGGATAGGCCCCCGCCGCCTGGCCCTCTATCAGCGTGCCCGGCAGCGTCTCGTAGAGCGACGTCGACAGCACCGCCCGCGAGTGGGCGTAGAGCGAGCGCAGCCGCGCCTGGTCGGCCACCGGCCCCAGGTGCACGTGCTCCATGGCCAGCGCGTCCAGCGCGTGCGGGTCGCGCAGCGCCCCGAAAAACACCGGGAGCACCCGCCCGCCGTAGCCCGCCTCGGCCAGCCGGTTCAGCGTCTCCACCGCCAGCGGCAGCCCCTTCACGGGGTCGTCGAGCCGAGCCGCGCCCATCACCACTATCCGCCGCCCGTCGTCCGGCAGCCCCAGCTCCGCCCGCGTGTGGGCCGGCTCGAGCGAAAACTCCTCCACCGGAAAAGCATTAGGTATTATCTCTATTCGGCGCTCGCGCAGCAGCGCGCTCTCGCGGCAGCGCGCCGCCAGCCACGTGCTCACGGCCACGAAGGTGATGCCCGAGCGGTCGTAGCACCGCGCCTTGCGCAGATAGCGCCGCCGGCTCAGGTCGGCCGTGTGCCGCGGGCACTGCAGCAGCGGGCACGCCCCGCACGCCCCCTCGTAGCGCCGGCACTCGCCGGCGTGGTGACACAGCCCCGTGGCGTTCCACATGTCGTGCATGGTCCACACCACCGGCTTGCCCAGCGCCGCGATGCGCTCCACGCCCCGCAGCGACAGCATCCCCTGGTTCACCCAGTTCAGGCACACGGCGTCGGCCTCCCGCACCCACGGATGGCGGTGCAGCGGCAGGCCCGCGCGCGCGGCGTCCAGCGCGAAAAGATTGCGGCGGCTCAGGCCGTTGTCCAGCCACGTCAGGCCCTCCTCCATCAGGAAAGCCCCCTTCGTGGCCGCCGGCCCCGCGGCCGTGGTCTCGTAGGGCAGCCGCGGCTCCAGCTCCGCCCGCGCCACTATCATGCGCGCGTCCACTCCCGCCGCCCGCAGCGCCTGCGCCAGCCGCGCCGTCACCACCGAGGCCCCGCCCCGGCAGTCACTGTGGTTTATCAGCACCACCTTCATAGGCGTCTGGCTATTGCTCCCGGCAGCGGGATGTGTTCATATTTCACCACGGCCCCGGCGTAGCCCGCGAGCAGCACCGCGCGCAGCACGAAAGCCGCCCAGCGCGGCAGTCCCGCCAGGCCGTAGACACCCACTGCGTAGAGCACCGCCGCAGCCAGGCAGTAGGCGCCTATCCGCCGCAGCGGATAGTCTATGGGATAATACTTGCGGCCCGCCACATAGCTCGCTATCATCATGGTGCCGTAGCTGGCCAGCGCGGCCCACGCGCAGCCCATGTAGCCGATGCGCGGCACCAGCGCCACGTTCAGCGCCACCGTCACGGCCAGCCCCAGCAGCGAAAACCACGCGCCCCACATGGTGCGGTCCGTCAGCTTATACCACAGCGACAGGTTGAAGAAGATGCCGAAACACAGCTCCGCCAGCATCACCACCGGCACCACCCGCAGCCCGCAGAAATAGCGCGGCGAGATGAAATAGCGCAGGATGTCCAGGTAGTACATCACCCCCAGGAATATCAGCAGCGCGAAGAGCACGAAATACTTCATGGCGTCGCTGTAGGCCGCCGTGCGGTTCTCGCCCTGCTCGCGGCTGCGCGCGAAGATAAAAGGCTCGTAGGCGAAGCGGAAAGCCTGGATGAACATCACCATCACGATGGCTATCTTGTAGTTGGCCCCGTAGATGCCAAGCTGCGCCATCGCCTCAGCGTGGTCCGGCACAAGATAGGGAAAGAGTATCTTGTCGATAGTCTGGTTCATGATGCCCGCCACGCCCAGCACCAGCAGCGGAGCCGAGTACACCAGCATCTCGCGCCACAGCCGCCCGTTGAAGCGCCAGGCGAAGCCCCGCAGCTCCGGCACCAGCAGCACCAGCGTCACCACCGACGCCACCAGGTTGCTCAGGAATATGTAGCCTATGCCGAACTCCGGGCGGTAAAACCACGCCACCGTCGAGGGCGCCTCGCGCATGAGCCACGGACACATTAATATAAAGAACAGATTCAGCCCTATGTTGATACCTATCGACACCAGCCTCAGCACCGCGAAGCGCACCGCCCGGTTGCGGTAGCGCAGATAGCTGAACGGCAGAGCCGTGAAAGCGTCGATGGCCACGCACACAATCATCATCGCCGCGTACGACGGATGCTCGCCGCACTCCAGCCACCGGCTCACCGGCCCCAGCGCCACAAGCGCCCCGGCCGTGAACAGCGTCGACGACACCGCCAGCGACGTCAGCGCCGTGGAATACACCTCCATCGGGTCGCTCCACCGCTCGTGGTTGGCGAAGCGGAAAAAACCCGTCTCCATGCCGTAGGTCAGCACCAGCAGCGCCACGGCCACCACCGCGTACACCAGCGTCACCACGCCGTACTGCGCCTGCGAGAACATGATGGTGTACAGCGGCACCAGGCACCAGTTCAGAAAGCGCCCCACTATGCTGCTCAGGCCGTACACGGCCGTGTCGCGCGCCAGACTCTTGATTCCTGCCATATTGGATATTCTTTTGTGCAAAAGTACGAAATTTATTTCGTACTTTTGCCTTATCATTATGAAACTACGCCTTTACATAGCCCTCGCCCTGGCCGCACTGGCCTTCATCCCGGCCACCGCCGCCGACACCCCCTACGGTCTCAACGCCCGCCGCGCAGCCCGAGCCTTCGGCTTCGGCGAGTGGGGCCAGGCATCAGCCCTCTACGAGCTCATGCTCGACGAGCGCCCGGACAGCGCCTCCACCTACTCCCGCGCCATCGTGGCACGCGCCATCCTCGGCGACTCCCTCCGCGCCACCGCCCTGCTCGAGAGCGCCATGGCCCACGGCGTAGCCTTCGACACCGTCGTCGACGGCGTGCGCTCCGCAGCCTTCACCACCGGCCACGCAGCCATCTTCCCCGCCTTCCTGCAGCGCGCACGCACCCTCATGCCCTGGATGGCACGCGCCATCGACGCACGCCTGCTCGACTACTACACCTTCCGCAACGACGGCCCCCGCATGGTGGCCCTCGCCACAGCCATGCTCGACGGCCTCCCCGGCTCCCCACGCTACCTCGACCTCCTCGCCCGCGGCCACCTCCTCCAGGGCCACACCGCCGAGGCCGCCGACGCCTGGACCCGCGCCCTGCAGTCCGACCCCGGCCACCTCCCCTCCCTCACCGGCCTCGGAGCCCTCCTCGGGCAGCTCGGCCGCGCCGACGAAAGCCGCGCCCTGCTCCAGCGCGCCGCAGCCATCAACCCCTCACCCTTCCTGCCATGAAACTCATCCCCCGCAGCCTCCCCGCCCGCATCGGCCTCGCCATCATCACAGGCATCATCATAGGCCTCGTCGCCCCCGGCTGGCTCGCGCGCCTCGCCGCCACCTTCAACATGCTCATGGGCGCCTTCCTCGGCTTCATGATACCCCTCATCATCATAGGCTTCGTAGCACCCGCCATCGCCGGCACCGGCACACGCGCCGGCAAGCTCCTCGTGGCCACAGCCCTCCTCGCCTACGTCGCCACCTTCCTCGCAGGCCTCATGAGCTACGGCATCTGCCACGCCACCTTCCCCGCCATCATCAGCCACGCAGCCCCCGCCGCCGAAGCCGCCGAAGCCGCCCCCGGCATCGACCCCTTCTTCAGCCTCGACCTGCCCGCCATCCTCCCCGTCACCACCTCCCTCGCCCTCGCCTTCCTCCTCGGCCTCGGCACAGCCGCCACAGGCGCCACAGGCCCCCTCGGCCGCGGCCTCGAGCAGCTCCGCGACATCGTAGCCCTCACCATCGACCGCGCCATCATCCCCCTCCTTCCCCCCTACATCGCCTGCATCTTCCTCGTCATGGCCGTCGAAGGCCGCGTCGGCGCCATCCTCATCACCTTCGCCGGCATCATAGGCGTCATCTTCGCCATGCACATCCTCATCCTCCTGCTCCAGTACGCCATCGCCGGAGCCATCTCCCGCCGCAACCCCCTCCGCATGCTCCGCACCATGCTCCCCGCCTACCTCACCGCCCTCGGCACACAATCCTCCGCCGCCACCATCCCCGTCACCCTCCGCCAGACCATCCGCATGGGCGTCAGCGAAGACATCGCCGGCTTCACCGTGCCCCTCTGCGCCACCATCCACATGAGCGGAAGCACCCTCAAGATCGTCGCCTGCGCCATGGCCCTCATGATGATGCACGGCCTCGACTGCCCCCTTCCCCTCTACCTCCACTTCATCGCCATGCTCGGCATCACCATCATCGCAGCCCCCGGCATCCCCGGCGGAGCCATCATGGCATCCCTCGGCCTCCTCTCCTCAATCCTCGGCTTCGACCCACGCATGCAAGCCATGATGATAGCCCTCTACATAGCCATGGACAGCTTCGGCACCGCCTGCAACGTCACCGGCGACGGCGCCCTCGCCGCCATCATCGACCGCTTCTTCTCCCCCCAAAAATAGCCCCCTCAGCCCCCGCCCTCGCGCCGCGCCGCTCCGCCGCGTGCCGCGGGCTTGCCCGCGCCGCCCCCCTCCCCGCGGCGCAGCCCCGCGGCCCCCGCCGCGGAAAAGCCCCCGGCGGGGGCGCCCGTTTGTCTTCGGGTGGCTCCAGCCCCGCTTTGTCCCGCGTGCCGCGGGCTTGCCCGCGCCCCCCTCCCCCCGCGGCGCAGCCCCGCAGGCTGCGCGCCGCGGAAAAGCCCCCGGCGGGGGCGCCCGTTTGTCTTCGGGTGGCGCCGCCCCGGCTTTGTCCCGGTGCCGCGGGCTTGCCCGCGCTCCCCTCCCTCCGCGGCGCAGCCCCGCGGCCCCCGCCGCGGAAAAGCCCCGGCGGGGGCGCCCGTTTGTCTTCGGGTGGCGCCAGCCGCGGCTTTGCCCGGGTGCCGCGGGCTTGCCCGCGCTCCCCTCCCCCCGCGGCGCAGCCCCGCGGCCCCCGCCGCGGAAAAGCCGCAAAAAAAATCATCGATTTTTCTTTTAAAAATAGCAAAAAGTCCTATCTTTGCACTCTCAACCATAACCCCCATCCATGGACTACAGCATCCTTGACTTCCTCGGCCTCCTCGGCGCAGTCGGCCTCTTCCTCTACGGCATGAAGGTCATGAGCGAAGGCCTCCAGAAAGCCGCCGGCGACCGCCTGCGCAACATCCTCGGAGCCATGACCCGAAACCGCTTCTCCGGGCTCCTCACAGGCATCGTCATCACCGCCCTCATCCAGAGCTCATCGGCCTCCACAGTCATGGTCGTCAGCTTCGTCAACGCCGGCCTCATGACCCTCGCGCAGTCCATGGCCGTAATCATGGGAGCCAACGTCGGAACCACCTTCACCGCCTGGATCATCGCCATCTTCGGCTTCAAGGTCAACATCTCCGCCATGGTCCTCCCCCTCATCGCTCTCGCCGTCGTGCTCCTCTTCATGAAAAAGAGCCGCACACGCAGCCTCGGCGAATTCCTCATAGGCTTCGCATTCCTCTTCATGGGCCTCGACATGATCAGCACCTACGTGCCCGACCTCCAGAGCAACCCCGAGATGTTTGCCGTGCTCAAGCAATACTCCTCCATGGGCATCGCCTCCGTGCTGCTCTTCACCCTCGTAGGCCTCGTCCTCACAATGGTCATCCAGAGCTCAGCCGCCACCTTCGCCATCACCCTCATCATGTGCAGCAAAGGATGGATCACCTTCGAGCTCGCCTGCGCCCTCGTCCTCGGCAGCAACATCGGCACCACCATCACACCCCTGCTCGCATCCATGAGCGGAAACGTAGCCGCCAAGCGAGCAGCCATGGGCCACCTCCTGTTCAACATCCTCGGCACCCTCTGGTGCCTCTGCATCTTCATCCCCTTCTCACAGTTCAACGCCTGGCTCACCGAAGCCCTCGGCATGGGCGACCCCGACGCCCTCTACGCCTTCGTCAACAGCCTCGAGCACACCGACCCCGACCTCTACAACCACCTCTTCGACAACTCCCTCCCCGCAGGCCACCACGTCCTCGCCCGCATCGCCACCATGCAGCTCAGCGTCTCCTTCGGCCTCTCGATGTTCCACACCACATTCAACCTCGTCAACGTCTCCATCATGATCTGGTTCACCAAGCTCTACGTCAAAATCGTCGAGCGACTCGTGCCAAACAAGAACAAAGACGAAGAAGAATTCAGCCTCCGATTCATCGGAGGAGGCCTCGTCGGAGCATCCGAACTCAACCTCGCGCAGGCCGAAAAAGAAATCGCCGTCTACGCCGAGCGCGTCGGCCGCATGATCGACATGGGACAGGAACTCATCCACACCGAAGAAGGCAGCGAAGACTTCACCACACTGCTCTCACGCATCGAAAAATACGAAGACATCAGCGACCGCATGGAAATCGAGATAGCCAACTATCTCCACAAATGCTCCGAAGGACGCCTCTCCAACGACGGCAAGATGCGCGTGGCAGCCATGCTCGGAATCATCAGCGAAATCGAAAGCATCGCCGACAGCTGCCTCGGCATAGGAAAGATACTACTGCGCAAGACACAGAGCGGCGCCGAATTCACCACCGAAATCTACGCCAACATCGACACCATGTACAGCTACGTCAAAGAAGCCGCATCCATGATGATCGACGAACTACGCAACGTAGAGACCATCAGCGAAAAAGAAATCATACAGTCCTACAACAAAGAACGCGAAATCAACAACATGCGCAACACCCTGCGCACAGCCAACCCCGAAAACATCAACTCCAAGCGCTACACCTACCAGGCCGGAATATACTACATGGACATAATCTCCGACCTCGAACGCACCGGCGACTACATCATCAACGTAGTCGACACCATCCGCGACCAGTTCCGCCGCTACATCGCCTGACCCCGCCACCCCCCGCGGAAACACCGCATTTTAGCAAAAATATGCCGAAAAGTGCCGAAAACGGCAAAATTTGGACACAAGACAGTTACAAACACCCCCAGTAACGCCACTTTTCGATATATTTGCAATGCAAAACTATCCGCACACAAGAGTGGTCTCATCAACATTAGGCAAAATACTCGTAATAGACAGCGACGCACACATCGCCGAACTTCTGCGCTACAACCTCACAGCCGAGGGATATGAAGTGCAGACCCACCCCGACGCGTCCACCGCTCTCAAGCTCGACTACAGCGACGTCCGCGTCGTCATCATCGACGAATTCGGGCAGCCAGGAGCCGACGACGTCGTGCGCAACCTCACCCTACGCCCCGCCACAGCCCACGTTGGCGTCATCGTCTGCTCAGCCGGCGAAAACCCCGGCGAAGCCATCACCGCACTCGACGACGGCGCCGACGACTACATAGCCAAGCCATTCTCCCTCCGAGAAATGATCGCACGCGTCCGAGCCGTCATGCGACGCCGCCGCCCCATGCCCGCCGCAGGCTCCACAGCCATCTGCAACGTAGGGCCCCTCAGCGTCAACTTCACCACCCGCACCGCCACCCTCCACGGCCGGCCACTCAACCTCTCCCCCACCGAGTACGCCATCCTCGCCATGCTCCTTAAAAACCGCGACCGCCACCTCTCACGCATCGAAATCTTCCGCAACGTCTGGAACAGCCCCGAAGCCGGCAGCAACGAGCGCGTCGTCGACACCAACATCAGCCGCCTCCGCCGCAAGCTCGAAGAGCTCGGCCCCTCCATCCACAACCACTCCGGCAGCGGCTACATCTTCGTCGAGCCCTAAAAAAGCCCCTCGCGCCGCCCCCGGTCCCTCCCCCGCGGCTCCGCCGCGGAAAGCCCCGCCAGGGGCGCCGTTTGTCTTCGGGTGGCGCCCGCCGCGGCCCCGCCGCGGAAAGCTCCCCGCCCTTTGTCCCCCGTGCCGCGGGCTTGCCCGCGCCGGCTCCTGTTAAAAAACATTAAAATCATTGCAGCCTCTTTGAAAAAAGGCTACCTTTGCACCGAAATACGACACAGTGCCCGAATCTTTGGCCCAATTATTTACACAACCGCAACAAAAGGACTAAGCTGACGGCAATGCCGCCGAGACCGTTGAGAAACGCCCCACCCGGCAGCACGTATCGTAAAGTAAGTATGATATAATCTCTACACTTTATTATTCCCCTAAAAAGGCTTAGTCCCTTGCACATTGCGACAATGAGCAAGGACTTTTTTTTGCACCCCCGCGCCGCCCCTGAACAATGCCCCGCCACGCAGCGTTGAAAACCTGTAAACCCCGCACCGATATGGAAACAAAACAACCCGAAAAGGTAGCCGCCCAGGTGGCCCGCATGATAGCCGACGCAGGCATAAAACACATCTACGCCATCACCGGCGACAGCCTCAACGACCTCACCGACGCACTCGTGACCGACGGACGCGTGAAATTCGTGCACATGCGCCACGAAGAATCCGGCGCCTTCGCCGCCAGCGCCGAAGCCCAGCTCACCGGCCACCTCGCCGCATGCGCCGGCAGCAGCGGCCCCGGCCACGTCCACCTCATCAACGGCCTCTACGACGCCCAGCGCAGCAACGCCCCCGTCCTCGCCATAGCATCCACCTGCCCCTCAGCCGTGTTCGGCACCGAATATTTCCAGGAAACAAACCCCACGCTGCTATTCTCCAACTGCAACGTCTACAACGAAATGGCCACCACCCCCACCCAGGTGCCCCACATGCTCCAGGCAGCCATGCAGGAAGCCATAGGCCGGGGCGGAGTGGGAATCATAGGGCTGCCCGCCGACGTCATCGGCCAGCCCGCCGTCGACTCCTACGCCACCACCCTCCCCCTGCCCACCCGGCGCCTCCCCGAGCCCTCCGGGGCCGAGGTCGACGCCGCCGCCCGGCTCATCAACAGCGCCCGCACCGTAGCCATCTTCGCAGGCGCAGGCGCCAAAGACGCCGCCCCCCTCGTAAACGCCCTCTCCCAAAAAGTGAACGCCCCCGTGGCCACCACCTACAAGAGCCAGCTCGACCTCATGGGCCACTGCGTCAACTACGTGGGCCACATGGGCTACCTGGGCATGTGGTCGGCCGAGCAAGCCATAGCCACGGCCGACGTAATCGTGATTCTCGGCATGAACTTCCCCTATCCCGGCTTCTTCCCCCGCGACAAAAAGACCATCCAGGTCGACGTGCGCGCCGAGCGCCTCGGCCGCAAGACCAAGGTAGACCTGGGCATACGCTCCGACACCGGCCTATTCCTCCGGGCCCTCCTGCCCAAGCTCGACGCCAAGCCCGACACCGCCTTCCTCGACAAGGCCCTGGCCGACTACGCCGCCATCAAGGCACGCTTCGACGAGCCCGTGAAGCACCCCGGCACAAAAGGCGCCGTCCGCCCCGAATACATGCTCGCCACCCTCGACCGCCTCGCAGCCGACGACGCCGTCTTCACCGTCGACACCGGCATGAACAACGTGTGGACCTCCCACTACCTCACCCAGCGCAAAGACCGCCGCATGATAGGCTCCTTCACCCACGGCTCCATGGCCAACGCCATGCCCATGGCCATCGGCGCCACCTTCGCCTGCCCCGGCCGCCAGGTCGTCGCCATCTGCGGCGACGGCGGCTTCTCCATGCTCATGGGAGAGCTCCTCACCATCGTGCAATACCACCTCCCCGTGAAAATCCTCGTGGCCGACAACCGCAGCCTCGCCTTCGTGAAATGGGAAATGGAAATGGCCGGCCTCAAAGCCAGCGAGACAGACCTCACGAACCCCGACTTCGGCTCCATGGCCCGCACGATAGGCTTCCAGGCCGAAACCGTCGACGACCCCGCAGCCCTCGAAGCCGCCATGCAGCGCTGGCTCGCCGCCCCCGGGCCCGCCCTGCTCAGCGTGGTCACCGACCCGGACGCCGCCTCCTTCAGCTTCTCCGAAAAACTCATGGACTCCGCCGCCCCCGGCAACCCCCTCTCCAACTTCCTCCCCCTGGGCAGCTAAGTCCCTAATAATAAGAAAAAACCATGTTTCATACTGTTTCCCTCAAGCTGCGCCACTTCTTTCACGTGGTGTCCAATATCCGCCCCATCGTGTGGATAGGCGTCTACCTCGCCCTCGTGCCCGTCTTCGCCGTGGTCTACAACCTGCTGCCCGCAGGCCAGTTCCGCGCCCCCGACGGCGCCGCCACCGACTTCGCCTCATGGCTCTACTACAGCATCGTCACCATCACCACCCTGGGCTTCGGCGACTACACCCCCGCCGGCGGCTGGGCACAGTGCGTCACCGCCGTCGAAGTGCTCCTGGGCTTGAGCATCATGGGCTTCTTCCTCAACGCCGTGGGCTCCATGAAATCCGAAATCGACGTAGAGAGCGAGCTCGAAAAGCAGCGCCGCGTCCACCAGGCCATGGAGAGCGAGAAACTGCAGAAAATGACCCCCGCCCTGCTCCACATGGCCGTGCGCTTCATCGACGGCGGCGGCCTGCCAGCCGCACGCCGCCTCGCCCTGGCCCTCGACAGCCTGCCCGACCGCGTGGACCTCTCCCTGTGGCCGCAGCTCATGGACGACGCCTTCACCTTCGTGGCCGACTATCAGATCTACAGCTCCGACGCCGAGACAGGCCACGCCGCCGACTCGGCCCACTACCTGGCCCAAGCCACCGACGTAGCCCGCCGCATCGAGCAGCAGCTCACAGCCATCCC
>CAYUUN010000073.1:0-10610 GCA_964447895.1 uncultured Bacteroides sp.
TGCTTGGGAGCCGCGAGTGGGACTCGAACCCACGACCTTTTCGTTACGAATGAAATGCTCTACCGACTGAGCTATTGCGGCGTTGTTGTCATTTGCGGTGCAAATGTACTAATAATTTATGGTTTGATTGCTATATGTGAAGGAAATTTTTGCTTTGTCGAGTGAAATTTTAACCATTGCGGGGCCGCTGACGTAGGGAACGACGGCCGATTCGGTGGTGCCGTAGTCCCAGTAGCTGGAGCCTGTGGTCTCGAATTCGACTTGCACGGGGCAGAGGCGGAAGGTGACGTCGTCGGGTGTGATTACTTCTTTGTCGAGGAGCTGGAGCAGGTAGCTGCGCAGGGCGTTGAAGTCGTAGCTATGGGTGAGGGTGTTGTAGGCGGCGTAGAAGGATGAGATGTTGTCCGGGAGGTCGTTGTTGGCGAAGAATTCGTCGCGCTCGGAGGCGAGCACCAGCAGCACGTAGGGGGGCGCGGGCACGCCGGCGGGGTTGGAGAGGGTGTCGGCGGGGATGCTGAGCTTGAGGGAGTTGACTACGGATGTGGTGCTCTTTTCGGCGCGGTATTTGTCGATGATGTCGCGTGCGGGGAAGGTGAATTCCACTTCGGTGCCGGCGGGGGCTATGATGAGGTTTTCGCCGGCGTCGATTTTGGAGCGGATGTCGCGTGCGAGGTCGAGGCGTATGTTGTTGTTGGTGACTATCTCGGGGGTTACGGCCAGGTAGTTGCCCACGCGGTAGACGGTGGTGTCGCGCTGGGATGTTTCGTTGAGATAGGTGCGGTGGTAGTACATGCGCATGAGGGTGCGGGTGATGCGGCTCATGCGTCCGCTGCCGTAGTTGTTGGCGATGTAGACGCCGCGGAACACGCGGTCGGTGAATGTCTCGGGGTCGGAGAAGTATTCGGGGTGTTCCTTATAGGCGTTGAAGATGTCGTGGGCGAGTGTCAGGGGCATGCCCACGCGTATGAAGCGGTAGGCTGAGCCGGCCACGGAGTCGCTCTGGCCTATGGCGGAGGCGGAGTAGACGGTGGAGCCGAGGCGGTCGGAGGGGTTGAAGTAGTCGGTGGGGTCGAAGTCGCTGTAGATGGGCGAGGGGAGGTTGCGCGAGAGGCGGAACACTTCGATGCCCATGGGCGCGATGCTGTCGCCGGCAAAGGCGTTTTTGTCCATCCGCAGCTCGAGGATGAGGGAGTCGATGTCGGCGGTGGTGATGCCGGTGGTGTCGATGGTGCTGGCGGGCATGAACTGGGTGACGACGGTGGAGCTGAGCTCGCCGAAGCCTGCGTTGCGCAGGCTGCCGATGAGCTGGGTGAGTGTGCGCGACTGCACGGCTCCGGTCTCGATGGTGTGGCCTGTGACGGTGAAGGATGAGTCGACGACGATGGATATTTCGTCGTCGACGATGGACGAGCCGATGGGCGAGGTGGTGTCGTCGCAGGCGGCGAATGCGATGCCCAGGGCTGCGGCTGTGATTATGAGAAGGCGCTTCATAAGCGGGGGAGGGTGGTGATGCGTGATGATATCAGAGCGAGGCGTAGAATCGGGCCACTTCGTCGGCGTAGGTGTCGGCGGGAGGGCAGGGGAGGAATGGCTTGCCGCTGGCGCGGGCATATTCGACGAGGTCGGGGTGGGCGCCGGGGAGTGCTTCCATGATGGCGTCGGCGTTGTCGATGGCCACGCGCATCAGGGCGAGGTAGTCGACGGGGGCCTGGGCCAGGGTGGCGAGCTGCTCGGGGGCGAAGCCTTCCATGCGCAGCTTGTCGACGAAGCGCTCGTCGAGGGTGCCCTCGAATGCGTCGGGCACGAGCGACACCACGATCTTGCCGGTGCGGAAGGAGGGGTCGCCGTTGTATTTGTGCTTGAGGTAGAGCGGAGTAAGTGCTGTGATCCAGCCGGTGCAGTGCACCACGGAGGCGTCCCAGCGCAGTTTCTTGACGGTCTCGACGGCGCCGCGCACGAAGAAAATGGAGCGCTCGTCGTTGTCGGCCCGGTGGGTTTCGGTTTCGAGGCCCTTCGAGCTGTGGCGCTCGAAGTAGTCGTCGTTGTCCATGAAGTAGACCTGCATGCGGGTGGGCTGCATCGTTGCCACCTTTATGATGAGGGGATGGTCGGTGTCGTCGATTATGATGTTCATGCCGGAGAGGCGTATCACTTCGTGGAGCTGGTTGCGTCGCTCGTTGATGACGCCGTAGCGTGGCATGAATGTACGCACTTCGCTACCCCTCTCGTGAATGCTGCGAGGGAGGTCGCAGCACAGATTGGAGATGGCATTGGCAGGAACGTAGGGGTGGATTTCCTGCGAGATGTACAGCACTTTCTTTACATCCATTCGCGTTACTTTTATAAAAATATGTGCAAAGTTACTAATAATTTTGCAGATAATGTGCCGCGGAGGCCCCGGCGGGGTCGTTTTTTCGTTTTTTTAAGTTTATTAAAAGCGGCGAGTGTAGTAATTTTGCACTCGAAAACCACAAGTATATACTCAATTTTGAAACCGTAGAAATATGAAAAAATACCTGTTGATGCTCCTTGCGGCCGTGGCTGTGGCCGTGGCGGCGTCGGCCCAGACCGGCGTGAAGTGGCGCACGGCCGTGCGCATGACTTCCGCCACCGAGGGCGAGGTGACGGTGCGCGCCATCATCCCCGAGGGCTTCCACATGTACGGCATGGAGGCCGTGAAGGGCGGCCCGGTGGCCACGTCGTTCAACTTCGACGCTTCCACGGGGGTTGCCTTCCAGGGCAAGACGGCGTTCAGCCCCGCCCCGGTGGCCGGCATGGACGAGGCCTTCGGCACGCAGCTGCAGTGGTGGACCGGCCGCGTGGCCTTCACCCGCAAGTTCCGGGTGACCGACCCGGCCAAGGCCCGCATCGCCATCGCTATTAAATATATGATGTGTAACGGCGCGAACTGCCTGCCGCCGCGCACTGAAAATATCGTAATCACCGCCGACCGTCTCAAGCAATGAAAAAGATATACCTCCTGGTGCTGCTCCTGGCCACGACGCTCGGAGCGCTGGCGGCGCCGCTGCCTGAATATGTGAAGTGGAGCGCCCGCATAGACAGCCTGGCCCCCGACCGCGGCAACATAGTGGTGACGGCCGAGATGGCCGACGGCTGGCACATCTACGGCTTCGACCGCCCGGCCGACGATGCCGGCATGTATCCCACGCAGCTCACGGCCGAAGCCGGTCCCGGCGTGAAGCTGGCCGACGCCTGGACGCCCTCGCGCCCGGCGGCCGAGCATGTGGACGCCCTGCTGCAGCTGCGCCTCACGTGGTGGGACGGCAGCGTGCAGTTCACCCGCGGCTTCACCCTCGAGGGCGCCACGCGTGGAGCCGACATCGGCGTCACGGCCGCCTACATGGTGTGCAACGACCGCAGCTGCACGGCGCCGGCCAAGACGTCGTTCGACCTGCACTTCGGCGCTCACGCCGCAGCGGCAGCCGCCCCGGCCGCCACCACGGCCCAGGCCCCGGCCGCAGCTGCCGAGGCTCCGGCCACGGCCGCCGAGAGCGCCTGGTGGGCGCCTGTGGAGACTACCGGCGCCACGGATGCGATGCCTGCGGGAGCCCTGGCCCTGTTCATCTTCGGATTCCTGGGTGGCCTGGTGGCGCTGCTGACGCCCTGCGTGTGGCCCATGATACCCATGACGGTGAGCTTCTTCCTCAAGCGCGGCCGCAGCCGTGGCCGCTCGATAGCCGACGCCCTCACCTATGGCGCCGCCATCATCGTGATATACCTCGTGCTGGGCATAGCCCTGACCCTCATTTTCGGTGCCGGCAAGCTTAACGAGATAGCCACCGGCGCCGTGTTCAACGTGCTGTTCTTCGTGCTGCTGGTGGTATTCGCCGTGAGCTTCTTCGGAGCTTTCGACATCAAGCTGCCGTCGCGCTGGAGCAATGCCGTGGACGGCAAGGCCGAGAGCACTTCGGGCGTGCTGAGCATCTTTCTGATGGCCTTCACGCTGGTGCTGGTGTCGTTTTCCTGCACGGGTCCCATCATAGGCACGCTGCTGGTGGAGGCAGCCTCGCAGGGCTCCGTGGCCGGTCCGGCGCTGGGCATGGGCGGTTTCGCCGTGGGCCTGGCCCTGCCGTTTGCGCTCTTCGCCTTCTTCCCCTCGATGCTTAAGGAGATGCCCCGCAGCGGCGGCTGGCTCAACAGCGTCAAGGTGGTGCTGGGCTTCGTGGAGCTCATCCTGTCGCTGAAGTTCCTCTCCGTGGCCGACCTGGCCTACGGCTGGCACATCCTCGACCGCGAGGTGTTCCTGGCGCTGTGGATCGTGCTCTTCGTGCTGCTGGGCATGTATCTCCTGGGCAAGCTGCGCTTCAGCCACGACGCGCCCGCCGGGCACACCTCCGTGGGCGGCTTCTTCCTGGCCGTGTGCTCGCTGGCCTTCGCCGTGTATCTGCTCCCGGGCCTGTGGGGCGCGCCGCTCAAGGCCATCAGCGCCTTCGCTCCGCCGCTGCACACCCAGGATTTCAACCTCTACGGCGGCCACTTCCGCGAGTTCGACAACTACGACGAGGGCATGCAATATGCCGCCGACCACCACATGCCCGTGCTGCTGGATTTCTCGGGCTACGCCTGCGTGAACTGCCGCAAGATGGAGGGGGCGGTGTTCGACACCCCCGAGGTGCGCACCATAGTGGAGAGCAACTTCGTGCTCATCAAGCTGATGGTGGACGACAAAGCGGCGCTGGCCACGCCCTACGACGTGGAGGAGAACGGCCGACGCGTCAGGATTTCCACCGTGGGCGACCGCTGGAGCTACCTGCAGCGCCATAAGTTTGCCAGCGCCACGCAGCCCTTCTACGTGATGCTCGACAACGACGGACGCCCCCTGGGACCCACGCGCAGCTACGACGAAAACGTCGAGGCATTCGTGCGCTGGCTCGAAGAAGGAATAGAAACATACAAAACAGCCTCTAAATAAACAAGATATGTCGCACTCCCGCAACGAACGGCTCGAAGCCCTGGGCCGAGTGATTGACACGCTGGACATCCTGCGCGTGAAATGCCCCTGGGATGCCAAGCAGACCAACGAAAGCCTGCGCCCCAACAGTATCGAGGAAGTCTACGAGCTGGCCGACGCACTGCTCGACGACGACGTGGCCAATATACGCAAGGAACTGGGCGATGTGCTGCTGCACATACTGTTCTACAGCAAGATAGCCGACGAACAGGGCCGCTTCGACATAGCCGACGTGGCCGACGCACTCAATGCCAAGCTGATATTCCGCCACCCGCACGTCTTCGGCGACACACAGGCCGACGACGAAAAGCAGGTGCTCGAAAACTGGGAGAAAATCAAGCTGCGCGAGAAGGGCGGCAACCGCACCGTGCTGAGCGGCGTGCCCAAGGCTCTGCCGGCCCTCATCAAGGCTTTCCGCATCCAGGAAAAGGCTGCGAACGTGGGATTTGACTGGGACGACCGCAGCCAGGTGTGGGACAAGGTGCGCGAGGAAATGGGCGAGGTGGAGCAGGCAGCAGCCAGCGAAACGCCCGAGAGGCTCGAAGCCGAATTCGGCGACCTGCTCTTCTCCGTGGTCAACGCCGCGCGCCTCTATGGCGTTAACCCCGATACTGCCCTGGAGCGCACGAACGCCAAGTTCATCAGCCGTTTCGGCCACATCGAGGAGGTGGCGGCCGGGCGCGGAGTGTCGGTGGCCGACATGACTCTCGACGAGATGGAAGCCGCCTGGCAGGAAGCTAAAAAGCAGGAGAAGTGAAGGTTTGCATCACTGAGAAACCGAGCGTGGCCCGCGATATAGCCGCCATTCTCGGCGCAGGAGTGCGCCGCGAGGGCTATTTCGAGGGCGGCGACTGGCGCGTGACCTGGACCTACGGCCACCTGTGCTGCCTCAAGGACCCCAACGATTACACGCCGCTGTGGAAGCCCTGGACGCTCAGCCGCCTGCCCATGGTGCCGGAACGCTTCGGCATCAAGCTTATCAACGTGGACCGCTACAAGCAGCAGTTCGCCGTGATAAAGAACCTCATAGCCGAGGCCGACGAAGTGATAAACTGCGGTGATGCCGGCCAGGAGGGCGAACTCATTCAGCGCTGGGTCATGCAGATGGCCGGCGTGAAGTGCCCGGTGATGCGTCTGTGGATCTCGTCGCTCACTGACGAAAGCATCCGCGAGGGATTCAAGTCGCTGCAGCCTGCATCGAAGTTCGACAACCTCTACCATGCCGGCCTCTCTCGCGCCATTGGCGACTGGTTGCTGGGCCTCAACGCCACGCGCCTCTACTCGCTGCGCTACGGCAGCGGCGCCGGCAATGTGCTCAGCGTGGGACGCGTGCAGACACCCACCCTGGCCCTCATCGTCGAGCGCCAGCGCGAGATAGACAATTTCCGGCCCGAGGATTTCTGGGAACTGCACACCACCTATCGCGGCGCCGATTTCTCGGCCACGGCCGGCCGCTTCACCGACCGCGACAAGGCCCGCGAGGCGCTCGCCGCCGTGAAGCCTCTGCCGCTTGAAATCACCGGAGTGACGAAAAAGACAGGCCGCGAGGCGCCCCCGCGTCTTTTCGACCTCACGTCGCTGCAGGTGGAGTGCAACCGCCGCTGGGGCTGGACGGCCGAAGACACCCTGAAACTCATCCAGAGCCTCTACGAGAAGAAGGTCACCACCTATCCGCGCGTTGACACCACATATCTGAGCGAGGACATCTACCCGAAGGTGCCCGATATATTGCGGCGCATGACGCCCTATGCACCCCTCACGGCTCCGGTGCTCGCCGCCAAGATACCCAAGAGCAAGAAGGTGTTCGACAACAGCAAGGTGACCGACCACCACGCCATAATCCCTACAGGCCAGTCGCCCGCTGGCCTCGTGGGGCTCGAGCGCCAGCTCTACCACCTCATAGCCCTCCGCTTTATCGCCGCGTTCTACCCCGACTGCCGCTTCGAGGCCACCACCGTCGACGCCCGCGCCGGCAGCACCGCCTTCAAGACCACCGGCAAGGTGATAGTCGACCCCGGCTGGCGCGCGGTTTTTGCAGGCGACAAGACCGAAAAGGAGGAAGAGGCCGCCGGCGACGATGCAGTGCTGCCGGCATTCGAGCAGGGCGAGAGCGGCCCCCACGAGCCGCGCCTGGTGAAGAAAACCACTCAGCCGCCCAAGCTCTACAACGAGGGCACGCTGCTGCGGGCAATGGAGACGGCCGGCAAAACCGTGGACGACGACGAGCTGCGCGATGCCCTGAAGGAGAACGGCATTGGCCGCCCCTCCACTCGCGCCGCCATCATTGAGACACTGTTCAAGCGCGGCTATATCGAGCGCCGCCGCAAGTCGATAGTGGCCACGGCCGCCGGCATCGACCTGATAGCCACCATTCGCGACGAGCTGCTCAAGAGCGCCAAGCTCACCGGTCTGTGGGAGAACAAGCTGCGCCGCATCGAGCGCGGCGAGTATTCGCCGGCCGAGTTCATAGACGAGCTCAAGGAGATGATCACCCGCATCGTGCAGGAGGTGATGAACGACAACAGCGGCCACCGCATCGAGGTGGAGCGGACGCCTGCCTCCGGGGCAAAGAAAGCCGCGGCCAGGGGCGCCGGAAAAGCCGTCAAGGCCTCCGGCAAGACACGCAGCGAAGGCTCCACCACCCGCAAGCGCGCCCCGCGCAGCCTCGAGGAGATAAAGTGCCCGCAGTGCGGAGAGGGTCATATCCTGCGCGGCCGCACGGCCTACGGCTGCAGCTGCTATGCCTCCGGATGCACCTTCCGCCTTCCTTTCGACCAGTATCCGGCCGATCTCACCCCGGCCCAGCTACTCAAAAAACTCAAGTGATATGGACTGGCAGCTTGTGTGCACCCTTGCGATTGTGGCCGCAGCCGTGGCCTGGGGAGTGGCCGGAATAGTGTGCCACCTGCGCCGTCGCAGCCGCGGTGGCTGCTCCTGCGGCTGCTCCGGCTGCGAGCTCTCCCGCTCCTGCACCAAAAAGCCGCACGACCAATGAGGCGCTTCAGTGCGATAGTTTAGAAGTGCCCTGCGTCGTTAGCCGCATCGGCACTGCTACGCGCGAGTATTTCATAAGCGATTAAAAAGCGTGCGCCCCCGCATGGGCCAGGGGTAATCAAGATGCGCTCTCCGGCGCGTTTTTTATTGACTCCCAGCTCATTATAATCCCTCTGCGGCTCTGCGCGAGTTTTCCCACTCGGGGCGGCATTTTGTGATTATCAGTGATTTTATTATCTTTGCATTGTCAATTTGTGTGACAAGGCACACTTTTTGACAATAGTATAGAAGTGCCCTGCGTCGTTAGCCGCATCGGCACTGCCACGCGCGAGTATTTCATAAGCGATTAAAAAGCGTGCGCCCCCCGCATGGGCCAGGGGGTAATCAAGACGCTCTCTCCAGCGCGTTTTTTATTGGTTCCCAGCTCATTATAATTCCTCTGTGGCTCTGAGCGAGTTTTTCCACTCGGGGCGGCATTTTGCGGCAAGCCGTGAAATTACTATCTTTGCGCTGTCAATTTTACAATTATAAGAAGAGGAATGAGACGCATCGCACTGGTACTGGCGGCGGCGGTGGCGCTGGGGGCGGCGGCGTTCAGCGGCATGGAGCTGCGCTTGAAGCGTGCCGGCTACGTCGACGTGGCCACGGCCGTGCCCGGGGTGCAAGTCGACCTGATGTATGCGCGCCCCGACAATTTCACCGGGCGTGTGCTCTACGACTCCCTGCACCATGCATTTCTTCATCCCGACGCTGCCCGAGCCCTGGGGCGCGCGCAGAAGGAGCTCACACGCCTCGCTCCCGGCACCTTCCTGATGGTGAAGGACGCAGCCAGGCCCGTGGCGGTGCAGCGCAGCATGTTCCGTGCCGTGCGTGGCACGCCGCAGGCCCGCTACGTGGCCAATCCCGCCAACGGCGGAGGCACCCACAACTATGGCGTGGCCGTGGACGTGACCCTCTGCGACAGCCTCGGCCGCGAGCTCTCCATGGGTACGCCCGTAGACCATCTCGGCCCCGAATCGCACATCACCGACGAAGAAACCCTCGTGGCCCGCGGCGCCATCACCCGCGAGCAGCTGCAGCGCCGGCGCCTCCTGCGACGCGTCATGCGGTCGGCCGGATTCCTCACCATACGCAAGGAGTGGTGGCACTTCGAACTCGTGCGCCGCGCCACTGCCCCCGGCCGCTACCGCCTCATGGATTTCTGACGCCTGGCGCGTTATGGTAAACCTCGCGCAGAGCCGCATAGAAAGATTTAAGGCATTGATAAACAGCGCAGGAAGGACGTTTTAAAAACGTCCACTCCATCCCTGGCCTCCCCAGGGGCGCTCTCCGCGCGTTTTTTATTGGAACCCAGCTCTTTATATATCCATCTGCGCTTCATTGCGGTTTTTTACGCTACAATCAATTCGCTGAATAGTTGTAGGTTCAATTTTAATTGTTACCTTTGCATAAATTCTTAACTAAATCTGTACTCACTATGAAACCTTATGTTCTTGGCATCGATATCGGCGGCACCAACACTGTTTTCGGCATTGTTGACGCCCGCGGTGTCGTGATTGCTTCCGACTCCATCAAGACTGCAAAGCACAGCAACGTCGAAGACTACATCGACGAGCTCTACAACGAGGCTACCCGCCTCATCAAGGCCAACGATGCCGAGGATAAGATACACGGCATAGGCATAGGCGCCCCCAACGGCAACTACTACAACGGCATGATCGAAAATGCCCCCAATCTGCCCTGGCCGTCGCCCATCCCCCTGGCACAGCTCGTCTACAATAAGTTCCAGATACCCGTGGCCATCACCAACGATGCCAACGCAGCCGCCATCGGCGAAATGACCTACGGCGCCGCCCGCGGCATGAAAGACTTCATCATGATCACCCTGGGCACCGGCGTAGGTTCCGGTATCGTCATCAACGGCCAGGTAGTCTACGGCCACGACGGCTATGCCGGCGAGCTCGGCCACCTTATCGTAAAGCGCAACAACGGCCGTCTCTGCGGCTGCGGCCGTGCCGGATGTCTCGAGGCCTACTGCTCCGCCACCGGCGTGGCACGCTCTGCCCGCGAGTTCCTCGAAATCCGCACCGAGCCCTCCACCCTGCGCAATCTCCCCGTCGACCAGATAACCTCGAAGGACGTCTACGAAGCAGCCATGGCAGGCGACAAGCTGGCCAAGGACGTATTCGACTACACCGGTACCATCCTGGGCGAAGCCCTCGCCGACATGACCGTGTTCTCCTCGCCCGAGGCATTCATCCTCTTCGGCGGCCTGGCCAAGAGCGGCGAGCTCCTCATGAAACCCCTGCGCGAAGCCATGGACCGCAGCATGCTCAACATCTTCAAGGGCAAGCCCAAAGTGCTCCTGAGTGAGCTCAAGGACGCCGACGCCGCCGTTCTCGGCGCCAGCGCCCTCGGCTGGGAAGCCAAAGCCCCCGCCCACGACTGATCCCCCCTCCCATCCCCCAAAAAGCTAAAGGACACGCCCCCGCGTGTCCTTTAGCTTTTCCCCGCCCACGTCCCCCCCCACCGCCGCAATCAACAAATATAGCAATCGCGAGTTGGCATATATCGCTTGTCGAGCCTCAGCGCGGCACGGCTCTTTCATTTAAAAATACTATAAGAGTATGATTCCCTTACCCGG
>CAYUUN010000074.1:0-10273 GCA_964447895.1 uncultured Bacteroides sp.
AGGACGCAAGATTTTCATTCTTGAAAGAGGAGTTCGATTCTCCTATGGGCTACCCCGCGAGGCCGTCTTCCAAAGACAGCCTCGCTTTTTTGTCCCCACGCGCAAAAGCCCCACCGCGCCGCCCGCGCCCGCGGCAGCGCAAAGCGAAAAAGACGCGCCGCTGTGTTTCCCCGGCTTGCCGCCCTCCCTCCTCCGCTCCGCGCCGCCGTGCTTTTCCTACGGCTGGCCGCCTCGCGTTGCCGCGGCCGCGGAGCGCGGCAACGCGCAAAGCGAAAAAAGACGCGCCGTAGAGCGCGTCCCAAGCCATAGCCGCGGGGTAAGCGAAGCGCACCCCGCGGCAGCCCGCCCATCTATCCACAATCAGGCGAGCGGCCCCCGAGGGCGCAGCCCGAGCGGGGCCAGGCTAGCCTGATTCCCCCCCCTGCCGCGCCACCCGCGGCGCGGCAGGGGGGGGGGGAAGGGCGCGTTTCCTCTATTTCGGCTCGCTTGCGCGCGGCTGTTATGGCCGGGCGCCCCGGCCAGGCAGCGCAGCAGCTCGGTTTTGTTCCGGGTGCGTCGCGCTTGCGCGGCGCTGTTTGTCTTCGGGTGGTTGCAGCGGGAAAATGCAGCAGCGCGCCTCCGGCCGGGGAGGCGCGCTGCGCTGCGAGAGCCCGGCTAGGCTCAGCCTATCATCTTGTCGTCGCCGGGGTGGTCTTCCTTGAGCTGGGCCTTGGGCAGGCTGTAGGCAAAGACGAGGCCGCCCTTGTTGAGCACCTCGATGGTGCCCCCGTGGGCCTCGATGGTGTTCTGCACTATGGGCAGGCCCAGACCGGTGCCGCCGCTCGCACGCGAGCGGCCCTCGTCCACGCGGTAGAAGCGCTCGAAGAGGTGCTTCAGGTGTTCGTCGCCCACGCCTCGGCCGTTGTCGAAGAACTCGAAGTAGTAGAATTTGTCGTCTTCGCCCGTCATGCGCACGCCGCACACGGTGCCGTGGGAATAGGCCACGGCGTTGCGCACGAGGTTCATGAGCATGCCCGTGAGCAGGTTGAAATTGCCGCGGATGTACACGCCGGGGCGCACCTCGTTTTCAAACTCCAGCGGCCCTATGGTGCCGCTGTCCACCACGTCGCTGCCCACGTTGTAGACCACGTCGTGGTAGTCGAGATCTTCCAGGTTGATGAGCGAGCCGCCGTCCTGCAGGCGCGAGATGGCCGTGACGTCGTTCACGAGCTGCACCAGGCGGTTGGCGTGCTGCTGGGCCTTGAGGATGAAATGGTGGCGCGATTCCTCGTCCATGTCGGGCGTGTCGACGATGGTGTCGAGATAGCCCTTGATCACGCCTATGGGCGTCTTGAGCTCGTGGTTGATGTTGTTTGTGAGCTGTCGCTTCACGCGTGCCTTCTCCTCCATGGCGTGCATGGCCACCTCGTGCTCCTGTTTCTGGCGCTTCATGGCCTGCACGCGGTCTTTGTAGATGCGCACGATCTGGCGCGAGATTTCGCCCAGTTCGTCGTGGGGGAAGTCGGTCGACGGCTCGAAATCGGGGCTGCCGGCGGCTTGCTCGGCGAAGTTGCGCAGCATGGTGATGTTACGGCCGAAGTGGCGGGTGCTGAAATAGCCCACCACCGTGAGGCCCAGGGCCACGAGCAGCGAGATCCACCACAGGTTTTCGCTCTTGGAGTTGAGCAGGGCCGATACTTCCTTGTCGTCGAAGGGCATCATGGAGTAGATCTCCACGTGGCCGTTCTTGGCCTTGTCGGCCTTGTAGAAGAAATTGGTGCCCTTGCGGCGCTTGTGCACCATTTCGCCGCCGGCGTCGGCCTCCTCGGGGTCGATGATGTCGTTGACGTTGTAGAGCAGGCGCCCGTCTTCATAGACGGAGACACACAGCTTCTCGTACAAGGGGTTGGCCTTGTAGTAGTTGCAGATGAAGTTGATGAACGGCAGAGGCTCGATGTCGTTCTCGAAGGTGTCGGCGATGCGGCCGTTCACCAGCTCGAGAGGCTCCTTGACGCGGGCCTCGTTGAGCTGGCGCATGTTCCAGCGCTGCCAGATGCCCATGCCTATGACGATGGCCCACATGCCCACCGTGAGCGGCACGAACAGCTGCCAGTGGTAACTAATGTGTTTCTTTAAAGCCGTAGCCGAAGCCGGTGCGGGTGATGATGTTGTTGCCATATTCTCCGAGCTTTTTGCGCAGACGGGTAATATTCGTGTCGATAGTGCGGTTCGTCACCACCACCTCGTCGCCCCACACCTGGTTGATTATCTCCTCGCGGGAGTAAATGCGGTTGGGGTGGCGCAGCAGGAAGAGCAACATGTCGTATTCGGTGCGCGTAAGGCTCACTTCCTTGCCGGCAAGATAGCAAATCTTCTGATTCTGGTCGATGCGCAGGTCGTGGAACACCACATCGGGCTCGGCATCCTTGTTTTCCACAGGCTGGGCAGCGACGGCGGCACGCTCCTTCATGGCCGTGGCACGGCGCAGCACGGCGCGCACGCGGGCCAGCACCTCGCCTATCACGAAGGGCTTCGTCACATAGTCGTCGGCGCCCAGGTTCAGGCCCATCACCTTGTCGTCTTCGGCGCCCAGGGCCGAGCAGAAGATGATGGGGGTGGCCTCCGTGACGGGGTTGCTGCGCACGCGCTTTGCGAAATCAAAGCCGCTGATGCGCTCCATCATGATGTCCACCATGATCAGGTCATATACCGACAAGTCCATCTCCAGCGCTTCCTCGGCGCTGTAGGCACAATCCACGTCGTAGCCGTCTTTCTCAAGATTGAACTTAAGAATCTCGCACAGCGCTTCCTCGTCGTCTATTACAAGTATTTTTGTCATCGTATCAGTGTATGGTTTCAGGGTTCAAAATTACGAAATTATAAACGCATTTAAAGTTAATGAATGTTAAATCCACCACTCCCCGTAAACAATCTTCCATATAGGGGCGTTTCAATGTCAAAGCTACTATATTTGCACTGTGTTTTTCATGGTATTTAGATTTAAGGTTAAAGTTTTTCGGTTGTCGTGAGACAGCCGATTTCTTTTTTTATATACCTTTGCACTCGAAAAGGTAAACCGATGAACAAAGCACTCTTCGCCCTCTCGCTCGGAACGTTCGCCCTGGGCATCTCCGAATTCGTGATGATGGGCATCCTCGTCAACATAGCCGCCGGCCTGGGCGTGAGCATCACCGCCGCAGGCCATCTCATCTCGGCCTACGCCACCGGCGTGTGCGTGGGCGCCGTGCTGCTGCTGATGCTGCGCAAGATGCCCCTGAGCCGCATGATGATGCTCCTGGCCGCCGTGATATGCGCCGGCAACCTCATGGCCGCGGCCGCCCCCGGCTACCACTTCATGCTGGTGGCGCGCTTCATCTCCGGCCTGCCCCACGGCGCCTACTTCGGCGTGGGCGCCATCGTGGCCCGTCGCCTCGCCCCCGCCGGCCGCGAGGTGCAGGCGGTGTCGCTCATGATAGCCGGCATGACCGTGGCCAATCTCGTGGGCGTGCCCCTGGGCACATGGCTGGCCGAGACCGTGACCTGGCGCCTGGCATTCCTCGCCGCAGGCATCTCCGGCGGCCTCGCGCTGCTGCTCCTGCGCCTGTGGCTGCCCTTCATGGGCCCCCTACCCGGCGGCGACAGCCTGCGCTCGCAGTTCCGCTTCCTCTCCACGCTGCCCCCGTGGCTCATCTTCGGCGGCGTGTTCATAGGCCAGAGCGGCATCTACTGCTGGTACAGCTACATCGACCCGCTGCTCACACGCGTCAGCGGCTTCTCCTACGCCGCCCTCAGCTGGATCATGCTCCTGGCCGGCCTGGGCATGTTCGGCGGCAACCTCCTGGCCGGCCAGCTCGGCCGCCGCTTCAAGCCCTCGCTCGTGGCCGGCTGCATGCAGGCCAGCACGCTCGTGCTCCTGCCCCTGATTTCCACGCTCGCCACCTGCCAGTGGGCCGTGGTGGTGCTCACCTTCCTGTGCGCCGCCGCCATGTTCGGCAGCGGCAGCCCCCTGCAATCGTCCATCGTGGGCTACTCCCGCGGCGGCGAACTCCTCGGCGCCGCCCTCATCCAGATAGCCTACAACGCCGGCAACGCCATAGCCGCCGCCGTGGGCGGCAGCGTCATCGCCGCAGGCCACGGCTACACCGCCCCCGCCCTCGTGGGCATCCCCTTCGTCGCCGTAGGCTCCGCCCTCATCTTCACCCTCTACTTCCTGCGCGAGCGCCGCACCCCCGGCTCCTCGGGAAACCTACAATCTTAGAATTTCCGCCGATGCTCCTTTGAACTGCGGCATTGCCATTCCCACATTGGAATTAATATATGTGGGGTCACACACTATATATTTCTCCCCATCGATAGTAAAGTAATCTCCGCTTGCGTCATCGCCAAACCGCACTGCTGTGGCCAGATGACCGGGATAATATACCAGAACTGCGTCCAGCCCGAGTAATTCTCTTACAAGTACCGTATATAGAATTGCGCGGTCTTCGCAATCAGAGTACGGATAAAGGAATGTCTCATCCGGGAAAAACGCCCGCTCTTCGCCGAACTGGTCCTGATCGGTTTTATATTTAAAAGCCTTCTGCACAAAATGCAGTAAAATATTGGCTGCTTCGGTTTTCCCCTTATCAGCAATAGCGTTTTTAAGCACGGGATACAACTGCTGTTTCACCTCATCGCTGAGGGATGCCTTTGCATACAGATTCCAATGGCTGCTCAGCGGATAGTCATTGTAAAAATCTACCAGATTCTTGTTTACTGACACTTCCGCCGAGACCCCATTACCATAATTTGATGTAAATTTTCGCGGAGAAGTTTTTTCGATATCTAAAGCCGGCTGAGTGCCTATTGCGAGCGAAAACATCTGCTCCCGCGGAAATTCGCGGTTATAAACATATGTTGATGCCGACCGCACCGAACGGTCAACCACATAATAATTCACCCCTTTAATAGGAATAAAACTATAGTTATAAATCTGCTCCCGGCACGGTATCAGAATCACAAGTCTATCGGTACAACGGCCTATACGCACCTTATATCCCGATTGTGTGAGAATATACATCTCCAGCAGGTTAGCCTCATTCTTCCTGTAGGGGAACGCTGCGTTTGACAATTTTTCCACCAAGCGGAAATATCCCCAGTCGGGCAACCGCATGGTATTTCGCAAATCAATACACCTCTCAACAAGAGGAATGGACTTATCTCCCGCAAGCTTCGCCCAAGCATCTGCCACATTGTTTTCCTCTATACCGCGAAGCGATATCTTCAACGATTCGTCGAACGGTACTTGACACGTATGCCCATAGAACTCAAACGTCAATGTACTACCCTTCGGAATATCCGGACGGAGAGGTTCCGAAGGCTCATCCGGTTTAGAATCAGGCACCAGAGGCGCGGGCTGCGGGGGAACATCAGGCAGAGGTACCACCTTAGCGTATGGCTGCGGGTCATTCGTGGGCTCTTCCTCCGGTTTCACCACCACAGGCTCCGGCGGCTCAGGCATGGGCGGTGCAGATATTGCAGGCTCGGGCTCAAACCTGACCCAAGCCTGCCGCATATACTCGGAAAACTCCTTGTTCACCCTCGCCCTATACGCCTCAAACTCGCTCTGCTTCTCCTCTTTGAACTGCTCGAAGCGCTCCTGCGCCTGCCGCCTGAAGTCTTCGAAGCTGGTCTGGGCAAATCCGGACACACTTATGCCGGATATTAAAACGAGACTTAATATTTGACTTTTTCTACCCATAGATTTTCATATAGGAATACACAAAAAAGAAGTGTCCCTCAAAGTTAGCGATAATTTCAAGAAACACTCCTTAATATACGTGTGAATATATTATTTAACGGTTCTTACTGCGCGAACGCACACGGCTGGCAGTCAATTTACCTCCTAAATCCTCATAATCACTACTTGAACCATTAATATAGGACGGCCTTAAGAAAATTATCTCAGTCGAACAGTATAAACCGTCCATTTTCCTTTTCTCAGCGACTGAATCATGAACTCGAAATTCTGCTGGCGATTTGTGTCGATATTATACACCATCTTTCCGGACTTCATGTCTATTTTCCCGTCATCAGAGGTGGACGTAGGGATAATTTCAAGTTTATACTTCTTGTGTTTTTTCTCTTTAATCTTAATATCGAACCCTTCGGAGAGTGTACCGCCGCCAACGACATCGCCATTCAACTTAACCTCTATATAATTATCCTTATGAGAATAATTGTCGGGCGTATATCCCGAAGCAAGATGAAGGGTGAACTCCGATCCGGTGTTTTTCTTTGACTGAGCGGAAGCACTGAAAATTTCGGCCACCAGGTCATTTTTCTTGACACCCGCATCTGTCGTATTTTGGCCGGAAACCATTTCTTCAGTGATAGAAGAAACTTCATTAAGCCAGTCGTTCATGCTTATTTCCTTGACTCTCTGCTTGTCTATGTTTGCGGTCTGCACATCAATGATCTTGATGGAAAACATAGCTTTCTGGCCCTTGAACAAGCCCTTGAAACTTGTTGGCGAAATCAATGAAACGACTACCTTGTTTGCACCTGTGAGCTTGCCTATCTCAACAGCATTGCTGTCGTCGACAACACCGGAATTGGTGAATTCCTGCTCTTTGAACACTTTTTCCAGCAACGAACGCTCGACTGCGGTGTATTTACCGGAATTAACTACGGTAGAGGTGATTATCTCGCGAATGGACGACTTTATTTCACTCTCCACATTCTCGGAATTGATGATGGGATCAAATATCGCCACGCGAAACTTCGCATCATTTGCCAGAGCAGGTAATGACATGAGAAGCATGACCATCACCGCCAAAAATCCATTTTTCATTGTGATATGATTTCTTTTATGGTGTTTCCTAATTTTACTTTTATTTCATTACAGGCCTTCTTGGCTGCTTGCTCGTAGCCTAAATTATGGCCGCCTTTTACAGACACTTCGTCTTCATAGACACGTTGCGACGAAGCCGCCTTTTCGATTACGATATGAGCATTTACATAAGCTATATAGGAATTCACATTGCCCACTTTCACGACATTGTGTTGCTCGGCCGTGCATGTGATTTTTATACTCCAATCGGCTTTATTCGGCAAATTCACGAAGCTGCATCCGTCGGTCGCAAGCAATCCCTTAACCTCGTTCTGCAACGCGGGATACGGCTTGCCGAAGAGATCGGCGTTACACGAAAGGCAAATTACTGTCGCATGCTTCAACTCAGCCAGCCGGCGCTTTACATCCTGCTCGGCAAGATTAAAATTTCGTTGCCACTCGTTTATTTCATGGTTTCCCGCTCCGAAAATATTCAGCCAGAAAAGAGTCTCGTCTGCCGAGTTAAACAAACTCAACGACTTATCCAACTCTAATTCGGCCTTTTTCTTAAAACCGGCTTCAATATAACTGTTGGCTAATTCGATAGAATTGGCAATCTTATTTTTTACAAGGGTAAGCTCGTTGGTGTAATATTTTTTTGCTGCATCTCTGTCGATATACGCAATTGCATATCCTTTGCCGGTTGAAGGTGAATACAAGGATTTAGTTTCGACAATCTTCATATCGAGGTCTGTCGAAAACTTTGTGTTTGATGAATATGATATTGAAGTCCTGCCATCCATTGCAGTCTTGTTCATTTCTGCCGAGTCATGAACACTCATCTTTATCTGCTTGGCAAGACTCGCCCGCGCGATGTTCAAAAGATAATTTTTGAAATCCGCTTCGGAGAGGTGTCTGTTATTATTGTCACTTTGGATATCGTAGAAATATCCGCCATACGTATATCTCAACCATTCGGGAGGACATTCTTGAGCGTAAACGCTCAAGAATGTCAACATAGTCATTAAGAAGAAGGCAAAGTTCTTCATAATAAGGATTCAATTAATTACCACGCGCAGCCTTCATTATGGCCTCATTAGCGGCGATAAAGTCATCAAGCTCGTTGCCTGAAAGGTCGGCGGGTTTGAAACTGCCGGCTGTGTTCAGCAACTGATTGAAACGGTCACCACGAATGCCTATCTTGGAAGTGGCCTCATACATCCGGGTTGCGGGATTATACTCTATAGTGGTATTCCCAAAAGGCTCACAAGCTTTTTGAAGGCTGACGCTCACCTGCTCCCAGTGGGAAGTCAACGCTTGCTGCACACGACCGTTGTTGGCAACGTTTCCACGCTCGGCCTCGTCTTTAACAGCGTTGTTAAGCACTCGGGAAATAGTTGCGTAGGCTTCTCGCTGAGCCAACTCGATGGCCACCTGCTTATTGTCGGCCTTTCCTATGCCTGCGAACCATTTGAACGGACGCTTGATCAGCTCTGTTCCATCCTCATTCAGGGACTCAGACATTTCTATGCCGGTTAATTTAACGGTTTCAGAAACTACCTTTTGTCCCTCAAGGCTGTTTACTGTTTTCCTGGACGAATCAACGGCCGGAGCCAGAGTCTTTTTGGGCGACGAACACGACACCAAAAGGATCACGGCAAAGAATAATAAACTCTTTAAGTTCATTGTGCTCCATGTGCCTCGGTACTCTCCTCGTTGGCAATAAATTAATAAAGAAAAAGCGTGAGAGTCTGTACCTGCTGCCCGTTCATCTTATCGAGGCTCTGACATTGCCCATTGGAGTTGAACGAGCAACGATGCAAGGGCCTCACGCAAATATGTAAATACAACGCGATACTCTCGTATCGCTATTCATACGTACATATCCACGAAAGCCGTTCACCGATGCTGCATCCTTGACCCCAATTAAAGAAACTGTCAGATTTCGATAAGTCAAGAAAGAGCGAGTGTAAACGCTTCCGAAATTTATGTCTGCATCCCACCTCGCTAAACCCAAACCGGGCCCTTGCTAAGCGGTCTACGGCACAAAATTAACGCTTTTTTTATGTTCAAACAAATATTTGCTCATATTTTTTCTGAAAAAATGCCATAATAACGCTACATGAAGAATACATAAAACAATCCAAAAACGTGGATGCAGGCAGATGCATCCACGTTGAGTATGAAGTTTAATTAGGGGAATATCAGAGGTAGCGGTTCACGAATTCCACCATGCGGTGCTCCACATTCTCGTTCCCGGGAAACACCTTGTCCCATTCCTGCGTCAGCTCCGGGTGTGCGGGCTGCGCAAGGGACGTGTCAGTATTCGCGTTTGTCATAGCTGTTATTTGAGTCCCGAGACATGATAGACCGAGCAGATTCATCTTCAATTTTGTTTTACATATTTGTAAAATTCAGCAGAAAATTTCAGAAAACTATAGATAGATGGCGCTTATACGCACCAGCGGCACGATAGAATGAACACATATGATAGTGAAGGGAGCGCGGGCCGGAGGTCCGCCCGCTGGTCAACCCCGAGCGGGTCGCACGGGGTAGTGCCAAAACCTGCAGCAGCCCCGGAATGGGTGTCCCGGCCTCAATGGTGGGCAGGACAGCCCTTCCGGGGCTTTCGCCTATGATACATCTACCCACGGGCGACCCGCCCGCGGTTACCCAAAGGGAGGGCCTCCGGCCCTTTCATCCAATCGGCACGTCGTTCTCTCCCCTTTTTGGTAGGGGCAGCATCCTATCGGAGTGCTCATGGAGAGTATACACCAAATAAATTTTTTTTGTTTCTTTTGCGGCTTTTGTCCTTCTGTATCTCTACTACACACGGTCAGTAGGCGATTTTGTCGGGGTTGTCGGCCCAGAGGCGGAACGCCTCGATGGCCTTGTCGCCCATCATGTGCTCACACTTGATGCTGCGGCGGTGGTAGGGCAGCTCTATTTCGTCGTAGATAAACTGGTCGTCGAAATCGATGGCCTTGGCGTCCTCCTTGGTGTTGCCGTAGCAGATGCGCGCAACATTGGCCCAGTAGAGCGCCGAGAGGCACATGGGGCACGGCTCGCACGAGCTGTAGACCGTAGCGCCCTTGAGGTGGAAATCGCCCACGGCAGCGCACGCGGCGCGGATGGCCGACACCTCGGCATGGGCCGTGGGGTCGCAATTGGCAGTGACGCGGTTCACGCCGGTGGCCAGCACCCGGCCGTCGCGCACAATCACGGCACCGAACGGGCCGCCGCCGTTGCGCACATTCTCAATGCTGAGGTCGATCGCCATCTGCATGTAGCGGGCATCTTCCTCGCTTATCCGTTTTTCATTCATAGCAGTAGGTTTAAAGATTCTATACAATATAAACAATCGACGGGGCCAAAATGGCTCCACAAAAAAAGCTCCGGGCGTCTTGATAGACATCCGGAGCTTAAAAATAGGGGGCGGTTACCTACTCTCCCACTTTCGCAGTACCATCGGCGTGGTTAGGT
>CAYUUN010000075.1:0-10154 GCA_964447895.1 uncultured Bacteroides sp.
CGGAGAGCGCGTCCCGAGACATAGCCGTGGGGTAAGCGTAGCGCACCCCGCGGTCAGGAGAGCCCCCCTTCAGAATCCGGCGAGCGCCCCCCGAGGGCACAGCCCGAGCGGGGGCATGCGAGCCGGATTATACCACTCGCCGCGGCTCCACCCTCCTAATTATCAACCCTCTGCGCCTCTGCGCGAGCTATATATCACTTGGCAAACGCTCTCGACACGAAGGGCAGGCACGTGTAGAGCGCCGTGTGCCAGTACTCGCCATCGTGGGCGCCGTCGCGCACACGCAGCTGCAGCGGGATGCCCGCGCCGCGCATGGCGTGGAAAAACTCCAGGTTGCGGTCCAGCAGGAAATCGTCGTCGCCGCAGTCCACATACCACTGCACCGAGCGCAGGGCCGCGCGGCGCGCGTCGTCGGCCTCCAGCACATAGTTGGTGCAGCTGTTCTGCTGCACCGACTTGGTCAGGCGGTCTATCAGGTCGTCCGGGCGCTGCGCCGGCACGGCCGCGCCATTGTCGGGGATGTCCATCAGCGCGCTCATCGCATAGGCCGCGCAGAAAGCGTCGGGGTGGCGCTGGGCGTAGGCCGTCGCACCGCCGCCGCCCATCGAGAATCCGGCCACGGCGCGGCGCTCGCGGCTGCCGCCGGCGCGGTAGCGCTTCTCAATCTCCGGCACCAGCTCCTCGAAGAAGAAATCCTCGTAGGGCCAGTCCTTTACGTTGAAATAGCCGTTCTGCTCCAGGGCCGGGTTGCCGCCGGCGTGGGGCGTTACTACCACCATCTCCACGGCCTCGCCGGAATTGATCAGGCGCTCCAGCACCTGCGAGGCCTGCATGCCCTGCTCCCAGGAGTTGTTGTCGCCGTACATGCCGTGCAGCAGGTAGAGCACGGGATATGTGCGCGTGGTGTCGGCGTAGAAGCTGCGCGGCACGTACACGTTCACGGCGCGGGGCACGCCCAAGATGCGGCTGTGGATGGTGTCCGTGATGGTGCGGCCGCCGCCCCACTGGGCTGCCGCCGTCAGGCTCGCGGCCGCGGCCAGCATGAGCAATAGAATCTTTTTCATGATACTCGGGTATTTGGTGTTAAAGTGTTATTTCTTCTTGCGCAGGCGGCGCCACAGGCGGCGCACACGGCCAGGAATGGCCGAGGGGGCCGACCCGGCGTCGCTCCACATGGGGTCGACGAACGAGGTGAGCGCCGGCGCCTCGCCGAACTGCTCGGGGTAGATCACCATCAGGTTGTTGCTGGCGAAGTAGCGCTGCAGGAACTCCGGCAGGTGCACCATGTCGGAGTCGTGGCTCACGGAATTGGCGCGCGCGCCTATCACCACGAAGAGATCGTCGGGCAGCACGCGGCCCGCCATGGGGATGAAGTCGTCCCAGGTCTCCGCCGTGCGGAACTCGCAGCGCACGCCGTAATTTGCCTGGTACAGCACGCCGCGGATGAGCGGCTGCACCGCCCCCGGGCAGCAGAAGATGATGCGGCAGCCCAGCTGGTGGGTGAGCCGCGCCAGGCAGCGCACCCAGCGGCTGAAGCCGGTCTCGTACTGCGCCCCGGCCGGCACCCGCACCACTATGCGCGTGAGCGTGTTGGCCGGGATGTAGCAGCGCGGGATTATCACCATGCGGTTTGTGGCCCGCAGCAGCTGGTCCACCTTCGAGCCGAAAAACGAGTCGATCACGCCCGCGCGGCGGTGCATGCCCAGTATCACCTCCGAGATGTCGCGCTCTTCTATCACGTTCACCATGCCGGTGATGGCGTTCAGGTCGTAGCGCTCCAGCGGTTCCACGGGCTGGTCCATGGCCGCGCCCGCGCGGCAGGCCGTGTCGAGGGCCGTGGCCGAGAGGCGCTTGCTCTGGGGGTCGTTGTCGGCGCGCACGTGCAGGGCCAGGAATTCGTGGCTGCCGCGGTCGTTGCGCATCAGCACGGCCATCTCCACCAGCGACGGAGCCGTCAGCGGATTGGCCACGGGGATGAGCGTGCGGTTGTGGCGCAGCGGCCGCTCGGCGGCGTCTTCCTCCTCCAGCATGGCTATCTTCACGCGCGCGGCGGCGCGGGCCGTGATCACGGGCGCGATGGCGCAGGTCACCAGTATCACCAGCACGGTGCTGTTCAGCACCCTCACGTCCAGCAGCCCCAGGTTGTAGCCCACGGTCACCACGGCCAGCGCCACGGCCGTGTGGGCGCACGTCAAGCCGAAGATCACGCTGCCCCCGGCAGCGCCGTAGCCGTACACGCGCCGCGCTATATAGGCCGGCAGCCACTTGCCCGCCAGGGCCACCGCCAGCATCACGGCGGCCACGGCCAGGGTGTCGGCGTTCAGCAGCACGCGCACGTTTATCATCATGCCCACGCTTATCAGGAAGTAGGGGATAAACAGCGCGTTGCCCACAAATTCTATCGAGTTCATCAGCGGCGAGGCGGCCGGCACATAGCGGTTCAGTATCAGGCCCGCCGCAAAGGCGCCAAGCACTCCCTCCAGCCCTATCAGCTGCGCGCTCCAGGCCGAAAGAAACACCATCACCATCACGAACACGTATTGCATCACCTTGTCGCCATAGCTCTTGAAGAAGCGGCGCGTGAGGCGCGGCAGGCTGTAGAGCAGCACAGCCGTCCACACGGCCACGCGCGCCAGCAGCCCCAGCATCGACAGCGCGCTGAACTCGCCGTCGCGGCACACGCTCACCACCCCCGCCAGCACCAGCAGGGCGCCCGCCACGGCTATGATGGTGCCCACGATGGCCACCAGCACCGGCGCCGCCTTCGTGATGCCGAAACGCGCCGCCACGGGGTAGCTGATGAGCGTGTGCGAGGCATACATCGCTCCAAGCAGCAGCGACGTGGCCACATCCAGCTTCAGCAGCACAATCGAGCTCACCACGCCCAATACCAGCGGCAGCAGCAGCGTGAGCAGCCCGAAGAGCAGCCCGCGGCGCAGGTTCAGCCGCAGGTGATACATGTCTATCTCCAGGCCCGCCAAGAACATCAGGTACAGCAGGCCCACCTGTCCGAAAATCGCGAAGCTCGAATCGTTGTCGAGCACATTGAAGCCGTAGGGCCCCACCACCACGCCGGCCACGATCATTCCCACGATGTGGGGCAGCTTCAGGCGCCCCAGCAGCAGCGGTGCCAGCAGGATTATCACCAGCACCACCGAGAAGATGGCCACGGGATTCGTTATGAGCGGAGGGGCGGGCATGGCTGCGGGCTCCTTACTTGTGGGCGAGGATATACTGCGCTATCTGCACGGCATTCAGCGCGGCACCCTTCTTTATCTGGTCGGCCACGCACCAGTAGGCCAGCCCGCACGGGTCGGCCAGGTCCTGACGCACGCGCCCCACCATCACGGGGTCGCTGCCGGCGGCGTGCAGCGGCATGGGATAGCCCTCTTCCACCACCACTACGCCCGGCGCCCGGCGCCACGCCTCCAGCGCCGCCTCCACGCCCAGGGGGCGCTCCGTCGACGCCCAGATGGCCTCGCTGTGGGCGCGCATCACCGGCACCCGCACGCAGGTGGCGCTCACCTGCAAGCCCGGCGCATGCATTATCTTCTTCGTCTCCAGGTGCATCTTCATCTCCTCCTTGGTGTAGTCGTTGTCCTGGAACACATCGATGTGGGGAATCACATTGTCGGCCAGCTGGTGGGCGAAATGCTCCACCCGCGGCTGCTCGCCCGTGGCAATCGCCCGGTGCTGGTCCACGAGCTCCTGCATCGCAGGCAGGCCCGCGCCGCTCGCCGCCTGATAGGTGGCCACATGCACCCGCTGCAGCGGCGACAGCTCGTGCAGCGGCTTCAGCGTCACCACCATCTGGATGGTCGTGCAGTTGGGGTTCGCGATAATGCCCAGCGGAGCGTGCAGCGCATCCTCGCCGTTCACCTCCGGCACCACCAGCGGCACCTCCGGGTGCATCCGGAAAGCGCTGCTGTTGTCTATCATCAGCGCCCCGTGGCGCGTGATGGTCGGGGCGAAACGCTCCGACACCCCCGCCCCGGCACTCACGAAGGCGATGTCCACCCCACGGAAGGCATCGCCCTCCTCCAGGGCCTCCACCGTCACCTCACGGCCACGGAAACCGTAGCGCGTGCCCGCGCTGGTGGCGCGCCCGAAAAGGCGCAGCTCGTCCACAGGAAACGCCTGCTCGTCGAGCACCTTCAAAAGTTCCTGACCGACAGCACCGCCGGCCCCAACGATAGCTATGTTCATTAGGCAAATGTGATTTAACTTGCAAAATTACAAAAAACTTCCAATATCCCCCGCCCCTCACAAAAAAAAACACCGCGCGGGCAGCGGCAGCCCGCGTGGAGCGCGCCCGCAAGCGCGGCAGAGCGGCCGCTTGCAGGTAGCCCCCGCAGCTCCGCCCCCTTCGGGTGCTCCACCCCCCGCCGTTTGTCTTCGGGTGGTGCCGGTGTTTGTCCCGGTGCCGCGGGCTTGCCCGCGGCGCTCAGCGGCGGGCCAGGGAGGCGGCGAGGGAGCGGGCGGCGGTGCTTTCCTGCAGCTTTTTCTTTTCAAAAGTATCGAACATTTCTTGCCATTGAATTGTGTATATCATATATATTATATATCTTTGCATCCATAAACCGGAACGACTATGGCAACAGCAGTAAATATCAAGCGCAAGAACATCGATCTTCCTGTCGACACCCTCCAAAAACTATCCATTTTGGCTGTAGCTCAGGGCAGAAGCCTGAAGAATTTCATCGAGACTATCCTTATTAATAAAGCAAACTCGATATCAGTGGAAGTGAGCGAAAACCCCTCACCCTCCGCCGATCCGTGGTTCGACGATCCGGAAAACATGGCATCCGTCAGGCGTGGCATCGAGGAGATGAAAGCAGGAAAAGGCCGCGCCTACACCATGGATGAAATTCGCACCCTATTAGGAGTATGATTTACGAACTGATTTTGCAGCCCGAAGCTGAACGACATTTGGAAGAGTGGAAGAAATCAGGTCAAAAGAAAATACTCAAAAAGATAGCCAGCTTATTTGCAGAACTACAACTGCACCCTACTACCGGTTCCGGCCAGGTCGAACAGCTTAAAGGAAATTTATCCGGATTTTGGAGCCGCAGGATAGACAAAGGCTCCCGGATGGTCTACACTATAGAAAACGACAAGGTGATTGTCACCGTCGTCTCCCTAAAAGGCCACTATCGAGACAAGTAACCAAGCACCCCCGGCAGCCCCCTCCCCTTCGGGTGCTCCACCCCCGCCGTTTGTCTTCGGGTGGTACCGGTGTTTGTCCCGGTGCCGCGGGCTTGCCCGCGGCGCTCAGCGGCGTGCCAGGGAGGCGGCGAGGGAGCGGGCGGCGGTGCGGCAGGCGTCGAGCACGGCCGGGCCGGGGGCCTGCTGGCCCACCACGGGCTCGGCCACCTGCACCACGTCGCAGCCCTCGAGCAGCCCGGCCATCACCTTCACGGCCTGCTGGGCCCAGGTGTGGGTGCCCGCCAGCAGCACATGGCGCCGGCACAGCTTCCGCACCGCCAGGGCCTGCAGCGCGTGGGCCACAGGCGGGAAAAGGCCGTCGCTATACGTAGGGGCGGCCACCACGAGGCCGCTGTGCCTGAAGGCCTCGGCTATTATCACGTCCGGCGTGGTCACGGCCGCGTTCAGCACGCTGATGCGGCGCACGCCGCAGGCGGCCAATTCGCCGGCGATGGCCTCGGCCATGCGCTCCGTGTGGCCGTACATCGAGCCGTAGAGCACCAGCACGCCGTCGTCCAGCGGCTCGTAGCGGCTCAGCTTGTCGTAGAGCTCCACCACCTCCCGCAGCCGCACGGTCCACACCGGCCCGTGGGTGGGGCACAGCATGTGCAGGTCGAGGCCGCCGAGGCGCGCCAGCGCCCGCTGCACAAACTGGCCGTAGCGGCCCACGATGCAGCTGTAGTAGCGCACCATCTCGGGAAAATAGCGGTCGGTGTCCATGTCGCGGTCCACCACGGCGCCGTTCAGCGCGCCGAAGCACCCGAAGGCATCGCCGCTGAACAGCACGCCCTGCTGCTCCAGCAGCGTCATCATCGTCTCGGGCCAGTGCACCATGGGCGTGAGCGTGAAGCGCAGCGTGGCGCCCCCCAGCTCCAGGGTGTCGCCGTCGCGCACCTCCAGGGTGTCGCCCTCCAGGCCGTAGTAGCCCCGCACCATCTTGAGCGTCTGGGCGTTGCCCACGATCACCAGCCCGGGCCACTCCCGGCGCAGCCGGGCGATGCCGCCCGAGTGGTCGGGCTCCATGTGGTTTATCACCAGGTAGCGCGGCTCGCGGCCGGGCCCTAAGGCGCGCCTGATGGCGTCGATCTGCTGCTCGGCGTGGGTCAGTTCCACGCCGTCGATGATGGCCGCGGCGTCGGCGCCGGCCACCAGATACGAGTTGTAGCTCACGCCCTGCGGCAGCGGCCACATGGCCTCAAACAGCTGCGTGGTGCGGTCGTTCACACCTATATAGTGAACGCTTTCAGCGACTTGCATAGAATCAGAGCGAACTGAACTTATAAGCGAAACCTATCGACAGAATCTCCTTGAGCTGCAGCTTGCGCCACTTGCTGTCTTCCACGGGCGGCGTGGCCGTGTCGTAGCGCAGGTGGCAGAATATCTGCGTGGTCAGGAACTTGTTGATTTCAAACACCACGGTGTTTTCCCAGTCGGTCTGCACGTTGTGATAGTCGGTGAAGGTGTACAGGCGCGAGCGCAGATAGATATTGTAGCATATCTTCCAGTAGGCCTTCAGCTCCACGTTGCTACCGAACTTGCTGGCCGTCTTGCGGTTCTGGCGTATGTCGTAGGCCTCGTGGTTCAGGCGGTCGCTGGTGCAGATGCGCAGGTTGTACGACAGCGGCGATATATTGGCGTCGAAGGTGAATGTCTTGTTCTTGTTGGCGTAGTTGTAGGTCATACCGGCACCCACCGTCAGGTCGCCGGGCGAGAGGAAGCCGCTGGTCAGATTGGTGGAGTTGGCCTCGTAGCTGTTCAGCAGCTGGGTCTTGAACTGGCCCGTGAGCGAGTAGTACCACCGGCGCATGGCCTTGACGCCGAAGGTGGAGTTCACCTGGAAGATGTCTTCGTTGATGTTGTAGCTGCGCACCTTGTCGTCAGGCGCGTTGTTCATGCCCAGCTTGTACTGTGCCGTGGTCTCGAAGAGCAGCTTCGGGTGATACTCCTGGTTGAGCTTCACATTATAGTATATCTGCCCCAGCATGTTCAGGTTGTTGCTGCCGCCCTGATACCAGTTGGGCGACACATAGGCCTGCGAGAACTGCAGCGACACGTTGAACTGGCGTATCCAGTGGCGCTTCTTCACCTCCTCGGCCTGGATGGTGGGCACCTCGGCCGGCCCCGTCACGGTCTCCACGATGTCCACCGTGAAATCGGCCGGATTCACCACCGCCGAGTACTGTTTCGGCGCCTCCGGCAGCTCGGCGCGTATGTAGCTCGTGTAGAAGGGATAGCCGAAGAAAAAGCGGTGGCGCATGGCCTGCATGCGCGCCGCCAGCGCGTTCTGCTCCTCGAGCCAGCGCAGCTGCGGCGTGCCGCTGAAGTCGGAGCCCGCCACGCCCGTGCTGTCCGGGAAGTCGTAGTGGTCGTACACGGCCGGCAGGAAGAAATACTCCGGCAGCGGCGCCAGCGACACCAGCGTGTCGCTCGCCTCGGCGGCCTCTTCCCCGGCGGCCTCCTCTATCTCCACCAGGTCGGTGGAAGGCACCGTGGCCGAGTCGCGATAATGAAACTGTGCGCCGGCATCGGTGGCGCAGGCGGCCGCGGCGACTATCAGCAGAACTTTGGGTATTCGCATATATTACAGTTGTTTATGAGCTATATATAGGGTGCAGGCACCGAAGGTCATGGCGCGCCACGTGGCATCGGCCGCCCCAGCCTCCAGCATCAGGGCACACATCGCGGCCCCCTGCGGCGCGGCCGCAATGCTCTCGGGCAGGTAGCTGTAGGCCCGCACGTCGTGCGACACCAGCCGGCCCGCAGCCGGAATCACATGGCGCGTGTACAGCCTGTACAGCGGCGCCGTCAGGCGCCCCCGCGGCGTCGAGAGCTCCAGCACGCACAGCAGCCCCCCGGGCCGCAGCACGCGCATCATCTCGCGGTAGCCCTGCAGCAGGTGCTCAAAGTTGCGCACGCCGTAGGCCACCGTGATGGCGTCTACGCTCGCGTCGGGCATCGCCAGCGCCATGCTGTCGCACTGCACCAGCTCCACCCGCCCCTCGAGGCCCGCCGCGGCCACCTTGCGGCGCCCCACGGCTATCATGCCCTCGCTCAGGTCCACACCCGTGATGCGGGCCCCGGGCAGGCGGCGCGCCAGCGCTATGGCCACATCCCCCGTGCCGGTGGCTATGTCCAGCACCGTCCCGGGAGCCGCCGCAGCCACGGCATCCACCGCGCGGCGGCGCCACAGGCGGTCCACGCCCATGGTCATGGCGCGGTTCATGAAGTCGTAGGCCGGCGCTATGCTGTCAAACATCTCGCGCACCTGCTCCCCCTTCGCGCCCTCGGCTGCGTATGGCTTTACATTCTGCACGTCCATGGCCGCAAAATTACAAAATTTTCCTTAAAAATCACAAATCGGCCCTCAACTGCCCCGCATTCGTGAAAAAAATAGTAATTTCGCATTATGAACCGAAAACTGCTCATAGCGGCGGCCCTTGCCGCATGTGCCTTCACGGCCTGCTCGGGCCGCGGCACCGCCCCCGCCCCGGCCCCCGCCCCGGCCGCGCAGCGCCCCATGGCCCCCGGCGTCGAGGCCTTCAGCCCCGACTCCGCCATGGCCTACGTGCGCCGCCAGGTGGCCATGGGCCCCCGCACCCCCGGCAGCGACGCCTCCCGCGCCTGCGCCGCCTGGATGGCCGCAGCCCTCCGCGCCGCCGGAGCCGACACCGTGGTGCAGCAGCGCGGCACCGTCTCGCGCTTCGACGGCACCACCCTGCCCGCCTGCAACATCCTCGCCCGCTTCGCCCCCGATGCACCCCGCCGCGTGCTCCTGCTGGCCCACTACGACACCCGCCCCTGGGCCGACATGGAGCCCGACCCCGCAGCCCGCCACCGGCCCATCGACGGAGCCAACGACGGCGCCTCCGGCGTGGCCGTGCTCCTCGAGATAGCCCGCTGCCTGGGGCAGCACCCCGCCGCCGTGGGCGTCGACATCCTCATGGTCGACGCCGAAGACAGCGGCTACGGCGAGCTCACCGCGCCCCCCGGCTCCCGCGACAACGGCGACTCCTGGTGCCTGGGCACACAGATGTGGACCGCATCCGCCCCCTACGCCGGCACCACCTCCCCGGCCTACGCCGTGCTCCTCGACATGGTGGGCGGCCGCGACGCACGCTTCCACCGCGAGCAATTCTCCGACCTCTCCGCCCCCCGCGTGGTCGACCGCCTCTGGGCCGAAGCCGCAGCCCTGGGCTACGGCGACACCTTCATCAACGAGCCCGGCGGCGCCGTCGTCGACGACCACGTCTACCTGCGCCGCGCCGGCATCCCCGCCGTCGACATCATCGAGAGCCTCAACCCCGCCACCGGCTCCTTCCCCCCCACCTGGCACACATCCCAAGACAACATCGACAACATCGACCCCGCCACCCTCGAGCGCGTGGGCCGCACCGTCCTCAGCTTATTATATAAGGAAAAATGACCATCGAACAACGACAGCAGGAAATCGTAGACGAATTCAGCGACATCGACGACTGGATGGACCGCTACGGCTACATCATCGACCTGGGCAACGCCCTCGAGCCCCTGCCCGACGACCTCAAGACCCCCGACCGCCTCATCGACGGATGCCAGAGCCGCGTGTGGCTCGACGCCGAGCAAGACGCCGACGGCCGCGTGCACTTCCGCGCCGACAGCGACGCCATCATCGTCAAAGGCATCATATCCCTGCTCGTGAGCGTGCTCTCCGGCCACACACCCGACGAAATCCTCGACGCACAGCTCCACTTCGTCGACGAGATAGGCCTCAGCCGCCACCTCTCCCCCACGCGCAGCAACGGCCTCCTGGCCATGATCAAGCAGATGCGCGTCTACGCCCTCGCTTTCAAGACGAAAAACAACCACTAAATACCATCGTATGTTCAAGAACCAACCAAAGGGCCTCATCCCCGCAGCCCTGAGCAACATGGGCGAACGATTCGGCTACTACATCATGAACGCCGTGCTCG
>CAYUUN010000076.1:0-10063 GCA_964447895.1 uncultured Bacteroides sp.
GCACGGCCAGCTCGGCGTCGTTTTCGGCCGTCCACGCCGCTATGGTGGTTGCGGGGAGCGCCTCGTCCCACACGGCAATGTCGTCGACCAGGCCGTTGAACGAGGTGAGGCAGAAGGGGCCGCTGAAGCGCTCGTTGAAGCTGCGGCCTATCCTCATGGCGGAGTTGCCGGTGGCCACGGTGCCCGAAGCCTTGGCCGTGGCCACGGCCGTGCCGTTGTTGTAGAGTGTGGCGGTGCGGGCGTCGGTGTCGACCACGGCCGTGAGGTTCACCCACTCGTAGCGGGCGAGCGGGGCATCGACCTTGAGCTCAAGCGGCCAGCCGCTCACGAATGTCTTGAATGAATAGCGTCCGTCGAAACCGATGAAGAATCCGAAGCCGGTCTTGGCCGTTTCGTCGATGCACGAGGCTATGGCCACCTGCTCAGGTGTGTTCACGTCTAGTTCCACTATGGGATAGGTCTCCACGGCCAGCCACACGGATGCCGTGAGCTGCTTCGAGCCAGCGGGCACGATGTCGGCCAGCGTGGCGTCGATATATGTGGAGTAGCCGTCGAAGCGCAGCGCGCTGCCCACGGCGCCGGGCACGTTTTCGGCAGCGTGCACGCCGTTGATGTCGAATTTGTCGCCGGATACGGTTTCGGTGATTTTGTCACCCTTGTTTTCCATGGAGAACCTGGCCACCTCGCGGGCTTCGTGCGAGAGCGGAATCAGGGCGTCTATAAAGACCAGAGCAAGCTTAAGTATCTTGGAAATTTTGCTCATGCGATTTAAATGGTGAAACCATCGTCGGTGCGCGAGGCACCGACGGTGGTCGTTGTATAATGTATAGATTGCTTACTTAAGGTAGTTCAGGATGTTGAGCGTGAGCTTCTCGACGTTGCCCTGATAGGGGTTCTCGCCGGAGTTCTGGTTCCATTCATAGGCTGCGAAGCCGTTGGCGATGCAGCGGCCGTGGGTGGGAGTGGAGAAGAACTCCACGAGGCCGGCCACGCAGTGGTCGCGCACGTGGCCCCATGTGGCCAGCACGAGCGAGTTGGTGGTGAGCTCGAAGTTCTTGATCACGTCGGGCTGGTCGCCCTTGCCGTAGATGTTGCAGTCCCAGAGGCAGTTGTGGTCTTCGCGCTGGCCGGGGCCGATGAGCGGAAGCGTCAGGTAGCCGTAGCCGTTGGGGTCTTCGAGGGTCAGGCCCTTGAAGATTTCGTGGGCGGTGCGGTCGTAGAAACCCTGGTCGGAGCCGTTCTGGAAGTCCCAGCCCAGGTAGGGGTTGATCACCCACACGTCATCACCCCAGCCACCCTGGCCGTTGCCGTAGACGGTGGGAGCCATGTTGTCCGGCACGATGCCCAGGGGCACGGTGAGCTGCGTGGCCATGTTGGCCAGGTAGAGGCTGCCGCCGTTTTCGGAGTACTCCTTGAGGGCGGCGATGGTGGCGGGGTTGGTAAGCTCCTCGGGCAGGTTCTCCCATCCCATGGGCATGTCGACACGGTCGATCTCGATCCAGATAACGGGGTAGAAATCCGTGTCGAGGGTGGCCAGCTGCGAGGGCTGGATGAGCTCTGCGTCGGGCTGGGCAGCAAACCAGGTGGCGGCAGCCTGCTCGTCGTCGTCGGGCAGCGATGCGATGTCCGGGGCGGTCATCAGATAGGCCATCTTCACGCCTTCGAGCTGGTCGGGCATGGCGGTGGTCACGGTGATGCCTTCCGAAACGTAGCCGCCGTCGTAGAGCACCTTCACGGTGAAGTAGTACTCCTTGCCCAGCGACAGGCCCTTGACGGTGTAGTCCGTGACGTGGCCCGGGAGGGTGATGGCGGCGTTGTTGTCGCCGTTCACGAGGATTTTCACACCGGTCACATCATTGCCGGCGGGGAGGTTCCACGACAGGTTCACCTTGCGGCCGCTCACCTGGGCGGTGAGGTCCGTGGCCTTGGCCATGGCAGGAACATCGGGAGTGCCTTCGGGCTTGAACTCGGAGCATGCGCCCAGCACGCCGCACAGGAGCAGCACCAGAGCCACGAGGCTATATGATATTGACTTTTTCATCGTTGTATGTTGATTGAGTGATTACTTGTATAAGTCGCCGGCATTGTCCACCTGGTCGACGGGAATGGGGAAGTAGAGCTCGTCGGCGGAGAGGCCTGCGCCCATATAGTAGCTGCGCCAGCGCACCTCGGAGGCATAGTAGTTGTTCATCGTCTGCACGGCGTCGCCCCAGCGCACGAGGTCGAACCAGCGCAGGCCTTCCATGGCCAGCTCCAGGCGGCGCTCCATGCGCACGGCCTTGCGGGCGTAGTCCTGCGTCCAGCCGGCGGCGGGATATTCCTCCACGGAGTAGTTGGCTACCATGGGGTTGCAATCCACGGGCGTGTAGGAAGCGTCGACCGAGCGGGCTGCCTTGCGGCGGATGTCGTTGATGAGGCCGCGGGCCACATCGAGACTCTTGTTCTGTTCGATGAGGGCCTCGGCCTTCATGAGCATCACGTCGGCATAGCGGATGAGGATGAAGTTGAGCGACGAAGCACCCCAGGGCACGATACCGGGCTTAACGAAGGGCGATTCGGGAGCGGGATAGGGCTTCTTGCCGGAATACTGGCCGTAGAGCTCGATGTTGCGGCACCACTTGTCGGTGTAGGTGTGCGAGCGCCAGGGCATGCCTATGCGGCCGAGGGTGAAGTCAAGGCGGGGATCGACGTTGCCTTCGTAGTCGGCCTTGTCCACGTTCTGGCTGTTGTAGGAGCCGTCGAGGTAGGGCAGGCCGTCTTCGTCGGTGCGGAAGGCGTTCACGAGGTCCTGCGAGGCCAGGTAGAAGTCGTCGCCGTTGCCGTAGAGGTTGCCCTCGGTGTAGGTGCAGTTCAAGCAGTTGCTGAAGTTGAACTGGTCGGGCGAGTTGGCCGAGGAGAACTGCACGGCCAGCACGGATTCATACTGGTTGTTGAACTCGGGCTTCGACATGTCCAGGAAGTTGTTGTAGAGCTGGTACTGACCGCCGGCAATCACGTAGTCGGCATACTTCTCGGCCATGGCCCAGTTGGAGTCGAAGAGAGCCACGCGGGCCAGCAGGGCGGCTGCCACATATTTGTTGAAGCGGCCGGGGAGCTCCTGGGTGGCAGGCAGGATTTCGTAGCTCGTGGCCAGGTCGTTTTCGATGAACTCCAGAATCTGCTCGCGGGTGTATTCGTCGGCGCGGCACTGGCTGGGGTCGTTCACGGTTTCGTCGAAGTAGGGGAACTTCTTGTAGATGCGGTAGAGGTCGAAGTAGAAGAAAGCGCGGAGCGTCTTCATCTCGGCTACGTAGCTGGCCTTGTTGGCGGCCGAGATGCTCTCGGCGTTGAGGATGGCCTTGATGGCGGTGTTGCAGCGGCTCACGGAGTAGTAGTTGTTGACCCACTTGTAATTGACCACGGGGTTGTCGCTCTGCACGTTGCCCACCTCGAGCTGGTGCATGTAGCCTTCCATCGACACCTCGCCGCCGCCCTTGAGGGCATCGTCGGAGCGCACGTCGAACACCCAGTTGGTGATGGGGCCGGCGAAGGATGCGTTGTTGTTGTCGGGGAAGAAGTGGCACAGCAGCGAAGCATAGGCGGCCGTCATGAGGTCGGTGGCTTCGTCGTCGCCTATCTGTTCGTCGGTGAACACGCCCTGCGGCTTGGTGTCGAGCAGGTCGTCGCACGAGGTGGCGGCGCATGCCATCGAAGCGATGACTGCCACGCAAGCGGCGTTCTTTATGATGTTTCTGAGAGTTTTCATTTCTGGAATTTGTAGAGATTACTAATTCGGCGGTTTAGAACTGAAGGTTTACACCGATGGTGAAGGTGCGGGGGCGGGGATAGCCGCCGGCGTCGATGTGTGCGCCGAACTGGCCCGGCAGGATTTCGGGGTCGAGGCCGGTGTATTTGGTGAGGGTGAACACGTTCTCCACCTGGCCGTAGAAATCCACGTTGGAAGCGCCTATCTTGCTGCTGATGAGCTTGGGCAGCGTGTAGGAAAGCTTCAGGTATTTCATCTTCATGTAGGAGCCGTTTTCTACGTAGTAGGTCGAGAAACGCGACTCGCTGTTGTCGTCGGTGAGCGAGAGGGCGGGGATGTCGCTGCCGGTGTTGGTCTCGGTCCATGCGTTGAGGATGTCCACGCCGCGGTTGGTGTTGCCCAGGCCGTAGTTCATCGACAGGAGCTGGCGCTTCATGTGGTTCTGGATGTCGAAGCCGAAGTCGCCGGCGAAGAACATGTCGAGAGCGAAGGCCTTGTATTTGAAGCCCAGGTTGAGACCCATGGACAGGTCGGGGTTCGGGTCGCCGATGATGCAGCGGTCGTTGTCGTCAATCACGCCGTTGCCGTCAAGGTCGCGGTAGATGAGGCGGCCGGGAGCTGCGCCGGGCTGGTAGGCATGGTCGGCCACCTGCTGGGGCGTCTGGAAGATGCCGTCGCACACATAGCCGTAGTACACGCCCATGGGCTGGCCGGGGATGAGGCGCTGGTCGCCGCCGATGAAGTTCTGGCGCGAGTTAAGACGGATGAGCTTGTTCTTGTACTGCGAGAGGTTGAGGCTGCCGTTCCAGGAGAAGTCGCCGTACTGCGGGCTGCGGTAGCTGATGGACACTTCCCAGCCGGTGTTCTTCATGTCGCCGGTGTTGAGCCAGATGGTGGCGTTCTCGCCTGCTACGGCCAGGGCCGGCGGGTTGGTGAGCATGTCCTTGGTCTTCTTGATGTAGTAGTCGGCGCTCAGGTTCACGGCACCGTTGAAGAAGGTGAAGTCCACGCCTATGTTGTTCTGGTAGGTGGTTTCCCATTTCAGCTCGGGGTTGCCGCTGCTCGAAAGGGTGATACCGGGTGTGGTGGCCGAGTTGGTGCCGGCCAGGTCGTAGGCACCGTTGCCGGTGTTGAAGATATAGGTGGAGTAGGCGGGATAGAGCGGGGGAATGTTGGCATTACCGTTCTGACCCCACGAGTAGCGGATCTTCAGGTCGTTGAGCACGTCGTTCTTGGGGAAGAACTCTTCCTGGGTGGGACGCCATGCCAGCGAGAATGCGGGGAACACGCCTGCGCGGAAGCCCTTGGCGAAGCGCGAGTTTTCGTCGCGGCGGATGGTGAACGATGCCAGGTAGCGGTCGGCGTAGTTGTAGTCGGCTTTGCCGAAGAGGGAGAAGACAGACCACTGGGTCTTGCCGCCGCCGTTGTTGCGGTCGCCGGAGCCGGAGCCTATCTGCATGAAGTCGGCATCCTCGAAGGCGTAGTCTTCACGCGAGGCGGAAAGGTCGCGGAAGGTGTAGCCGATGGCCTCGGTGCCCAGCAGCACGGTGAGATGGTGCTTTTCGGCGAAAGTCTTGCTGTAGTTGGCGGTGTTGGTCCAGGTCCAGGTGTCGCCCGAGCCGAATACGCTCGACATGCTGTTGACGTCGCCGGTGTTGACGCGGCGGCCCAGGGTGTTGTCGAAGTACTGGCTGTGCTCGATACCGAGGTTGGTCTTGAGGGTGAGGCCGTCGATGGGCTTCACTTCCAGATAGGCGTTGCCCAGGATGCGCCACGAGTCGGAGCTGTTGTCGCTCGAATTGGCGAGCACCTGCATGGGGTTGGCAAGGTCGTTGATGTTGAGTTCCTTCGGGCGTGCCCAGTCGCCGTTGAGGCCCTGAACGGGCAGCGCGGGGTGCATACACATGGCCGAGAAGGGGATACCGCGGTCGTTCGACACCTCAGCGCCGCGATTGCTCCAGCGGGCCACCACGAGGTTTTCGCCCACGGTGATGTACTTGTTGAAGTCGTAGCGGGAGTTGATGCGGGCCGAGTAGCGCTCGTAGAAAGTGTCCTTGATGTTACCGTTCTGGTTGATGTAGTTGAGCGACATCATCACGGAGCCCTTTTCGGTGTTGTTGGCGATGGAGGCCGTCAGGTTGTTGGTCCATGCGGTGCGGTACACCTGGTCCTGCCAGTCGGTGTTGGCGGTGGGATAGTTGGGGTTGCCGTCCACGAAGGGCTGGAGCACGGGGGTGGCGCCGGAGCCGTAGAGCACGTGGGAGGGCTGGATGCCGGAGCGCTTGGAGGCTGCCCAGTAGGCCTCGCCCCACTGCTCGGCGTTCATCATGTCGTAGCGCTTGGCGATGGTCTGGGCGCTTGCGGCATAGTTCACGGTGATGGTCATGCGGTCGCCCTTGCCCTGCTTGGTGGTGATCACCACAACGCCGTTGGCTGCGCGCGAACCGTAGATAGAGGCGGAGGCGGCATCCTTGAGCACCTGCATGGTCTCGATGTCGGACGGGTTGATGCAGTTGATATTGTCGGTGGGCACACCGTCTATAATATAGAGGGGGTCGTTGCTGGAGTTGGCCGTGGACATACCGCGCACGCGAATCGAGCCCACGCCGCCGGGAGCAGCGTCGGGGATAACGTTCACGCCGGGGAGCTTGCCGGCCATGGAGCTCATGATGTTGCCCGAGTTTTCGCTCAGGGGCTCTTTCATGTTCATCACGGCCACGGCGCCGGTTAGGTCGGCCTTGCGCACGGTCTGATAACCCACTACCACCACTTCATCGAGCAGTTCGGAGTCTTCGTCGAGAGCGATGGTGAGCTCGGCCTCGGCCTTTACGGTCTTGGGCTTGTAGCCGATGTAGGAAACGGTGAGAAGCGAGCCCTGGGGCACGGTGATAGTGAAATTGCCGTCGATATCGGTAGCCACGCCCGTTCTTTCCTGGGCGTCGGAAACTACACTCGCTCCGATCAGCGGTTCGTCGTCGAGAGCGGAAACAACGGTCCCATGCACAGTGATGTTCTGTGCTTGCGCTGCTATTGCTGCAAAGAATAGCAATAATGCACTGAGAATTGTTTTTTTCATGTTATGGTATTTTGGTGTTGATTTCTGCCGCAAATTTATCATAGAGTATAAAATGCGTGTTAGCACGCATGTTGCATTGACTATTAATTTTTAGCCAATGAACAAAAAGTGCAATATTATGCTCAAATTTTATTATTGAAACGTAGTCTGTCCGTAACTATTCAGCTATATGCTAAGTCGTAAGGAGAAAACTCGCGCAGAGGCGCAGAGAATTATATAAAGAGCTGAAAATAGGGGTTAAAGAGCGTCGGAGACGCGACATTCCTTAACCTCAGGTCGAGCGCAGCGAGGCCTGAGGTACCACCCCAAAAGGCTCCGGCGCTTCGGAGATGCGCTGTTTTCTCATATAGATTTGTGTAGTGACATAGCGTCTCCTAAGCGGCCTACTTGCCCAGGCGCGTGCGCAGCTCGGAAGGCGACTCGTCGAACATCTCGCGGAACACCCTCGTGAAATAGGCCGGAGCGGAGAAGCCCACTTCGTAGGCAATCTCGCTGATGGAGCGGTCGGTGGTGGTGAGCAGTTCGCGTGCCTTGGTGAGACGTATCTTGCGCAGCAGTTCCACGGGCGAATAGTTGGTGAGCGACTTTATCTTGCGGTAGAACTGCGAGCGGCCTATGCCCATCTTCGACGCGAGGGTGTCGATGTTGAGGTCAGGCTTGGCCATCTCTCCCTCCACGAGCTTGAGGAAACGCGCGTAGAACTCGCGGTCGATGTCGGCGTCGCGGGCGGGTGCCTCGCCTGCGGGGCGGGCAGTGGTGGCGGCCGGCGCGTCGGTGGCGGCGCTGAGCACGTTGCGGATGCGCTTGCGGTTGGCGATGAGGTTTTCGCAGCGCATCTCCAGCATCTTGCTGTTGAAGGGCTTCGACAGATAGCCGTCGGCCCCGCTCTCGTAGCCCATCGTGCGCTCCTCGTCCATGCTGCAGGCCGTGAGCATGAGCACCGGGATGTGGGAGGTGGATATCTCGTCCTTGATGCGCCGGCAGCACTCCAGGCCGTCCATCACGGGCATCATCACGTCGCAGATGATAAGGTCCGGGGTATATTTCGAGGCCATGCGGATGCCTTCCTTGCCGTTGGATGCCTCGATAATGCGGTATTTCGGCGAGAGCAACTCGCGGATGAGCTTGCGGATATCCGCGTTGTCGTCTATCACCAGTAGCAGCGGAGCCTCGCCCTCGGCGGGAGACGCGTCGAGCTCCACCTCGTCGAGCTCGGCCAGGATATCGGCGGTGGAGGTGGCGCGCAGCGGGGCAGGGGCCTCGGTGGCTTCCACGTGGCGCACGGGCAGCTGCACGGTGAATGTGCTGCCTTTGCCCGGAGTGCTCTCCACGGCTATGCTTCCGCCGTGCAGCTCCACGAATGCCTTGGCCAGCGAGAGGCCTATGCCCGAGCCGTTCGGGTAGATTTTGTCCACCTGGTAGAAGCGGTCGAAAATCTTGTCGATATCCTCGGCGGCGATGCCCTGGCCGGTGTCTTCCACCGAGAAGGTGAGGGTGGAGCCGTCGCATGTGCAGTGCAGCCTTATACGGCAGTTGCTCGACGAATACTTGAAGGCGTTGGACATGAGGTTGAAGAACACGCGCTCGATTTTCTCCGTGTCCAGGGCCATGGTGAAGGCCGGGTCTACATCGATGTCTATCGACAGCTTGATGTCGCGCTTGCGGGCGATGGCCGTGAACGACTCGCTCCAGTCGCGCATCAGCTCGGCCACGTGCACCTCCGTGAGGTTCACGTCCAGCTTGTCGTTTTCGTATTTCCGGAAGTCAAGTATCTGATTGATAAGGCGGCGCAGTATCTTCACGTTTTTGTTGGCAATCTTCATCAGCGCGTGGTGCTGGGGCGTGAGATAGTCGGCGCCCTCGAGCTGCTCCACGGGCTCGGCTATGAGCGTGAGCGGCGTGCGCAGGTCGTGCGACACATTGGTGAAGAACATCAGCTTCGACTGCGTGGCCTGGTTCAGCTGCTCGTTCAGGCGCTTTTCGGTGTCGCGCTGGCGGGCGAGCAGGCGGTTCTGCTCCACCAGCTCCTTCTGGTGGCGCTTGTGGAGCCAGAAGGCCCTCAGCACCATGAACAGGAAGCCGCACAGAAGCACCACAATCGACAGGGCGGCGTAGAACAGCGATGTCTGGGCCGAGCGGCGCTCCCAGTAGTCGTCGAGCTGCAGCTTGAGCAGCTGAATCTTTTCGGTCTCTTCCTTGAGCGACTCGTTCTGCAGCAGCAGGATATCCGCGTTGGTATTGTCCACGGCCGATGCCACGGGCAGTTTCTCGTCCTTGGCGAAAGGCTTGCCCTCGAGTATGGCCAGGGCGGTGCGTATGAGGCGGTAGCCCTCGGTGGGGTAGAGGAATGTGGCGTCGATCACGCTGTCGGCCACGGCGCGGATGCCTATCTCGGGCGCGGCGTCCACGCCTATCACCTTCAGGTCCAGGTCCTTCTTGCGTGCCACCTCGGAGGCGGCTATGGCCATGCGGTCGTTGTGGGCGTAGATAAGGTCGGCATCCGGATGCAGCGACAGCAGCGAGTCGGCCGCCACGGCGGCGTCTTCGTAGTTCCAGTTGCCGTGGGCCGAGGCCACGATGCCTATGCCCAGCTCGTCGCCGCAGTCGGCGAAACCTGCATGGCGCAGGCGCGCCGGTGTGGCTCCGCTCAGGCCGTAGATTTCAAGCACGCGCGCCCCGGGGCCGGCCAGGTTGCGGGCATACTGCGCCGCCGCGCGGCCTATCCCGTAGTTGTCGGCTCCCTGGAAGGCCGTGTAGTATTCGCCGTTGATGTCGCGGTCGAAGATTATCACCGGAATGCCGGACTCATACACCTCTTTTATTATAGGGGTGATGGCGTCGGCCTCGTTGGGCGATGCTATTATGATGTCGAAGCCGTTGTCGGCGAAGTAGCGGATGTCGGCTATCTGGCGCTCGTTGCTGTCGTCGGCCGAGCGTATTTCCACCTCGGCCTCGGGGTGAAACATGATTTCTCGCGAAATTTCGTCGTTCATCTTCCGGCGCCAGTCGTCGCTGCTGCACTGGGAGATGCCTATGCGGTAGTGTTTCTGGTCCTTGCAGCCGGGCACGGCCAGCAATAGGAGCGCAGCGGATATATATAGTAGCAGGCGGTTAATCATCGGTTGCGATTTAAGTATGCTGCAAAGATAATATAAAGTTAAGAGCCTGTCACATAAAATATGTTAAAGCTGAGGCGGTCAGCCATTGAGCAGATTTGTTCGTGTGATGAGGGAGTGTACTTG
>CAYUUN010000077.1:0-9887 GCA_964447895.1 uncultured Bacteroides sp.
AGGAAATCTCCGAAAACCGCGAGCAGATCGAAATCTCCCGCTACTACGAGAAGCTGCCCAAGCCCACGCTCATCGCCACCCAGGAGTACGTGGACAACAAGCTCTTCTTCCGCAATCCCCTGAAAGAGCGCGAAGGCCTGGATTGATTCAGGCCCCGCCCCATTCATAATCCTCTCTGTTGCAGCGACCTCGACCGCTTTCGCGGTGCGGCCGCTGCGAACATATCCCGGCCATTAATACCTTGAACATATTATGAAAAAATCGATTCTACTATCGCTTGCTCTTGTGCTCTCCGTGCTGGCTGCCGGCGCTCAGCAGGCCATCTGGGGCGTGATGCCCCTGGTTTCACCCCAGGTGAACCCTGACAACACCGTGACATTCCGCTTCGCGGCGCCCGATGCCGAGAAGGTGGTGGTAACCGGCGACTTCCTGCCCACGGTGCCTGTCGTGACCGAATACGGCACCTTCGACGCTCCCGGGCAGGCCGAACTCACACGCAACGCCGAGGGCGTGTGGGAATACACCACGGCCCCTCTCGCTCCGGAGCTCTATAGCTACACCTTCGTGGTGGACGGCCTGCGCATGCCCGACCCCTGCAACGTGTTCCAGATTCGCGACACCGCGTCCATAACCAACGTGTTCCTCGTGGGCGGCGACTATGCCGACTACTACAAGGTGAACGACGTGCCCCACGGCACTGTCTCGAAGGTGTGGTACCATTCTCCCGTGCTCGGCACCGACCGCCGCATGACGGTCTACACCCCGGCCGGCTATGAGGATGGCGACAAGCGCTATCCGGTGTTCTATCTGCTCCACGGCATGGGCGGCGACGAGAACGCATGGTCGGAGCTCGGTCGCGCCACCCAGATTCTCGACAATCTCATTGCCCGCGGCGAGGCCGAGCCCATGATCGTGGTGATGACCAACGGCAATGTCGACATGCAGGCCGCCCCCGGCGAGACAAGCCGCGGATTCGAGGCCCCCACAACCCAGCTGCCCGGCACGATGAACGGCATGTTCGAGACCCACTTCCCCGACGTGGTGAACTATATCGACACCCACTACCGCACCATCCCCGACAAGCAGCACCGCGCCATCGCCGGCCTGTCGATGGGCGGTTTCCACTCGATGCACATCTCGAAGCAGTATCCCGACATGTTCGACTACGTGGGCCTCTTCTCCGCCGCCATCATGCCCCGCGAGGGCGTGGAGTCGCCCGTCTATGCCGACCTTGACGCCAAGCTCGCTGCGCAATTTGCCCAGGCCCCGGCCCTCTACTGGATAGCCATAGGCGACAAGGATTTCCTGTACAGCGCCAATAAGGATTTCCGCACGCTCCTCGATTCGCGCGGCTATCCCTACGAATATGTGGAGAGCCCCGACGGCCACATCTGGAAAAACTGGCGCATATACCTCACGCAGTTCGCTCCCCGTCTTTTCAAAAAATGAACGGCTGACGGAAAAAACGCGCTGAAAAATTTGTGTATTAGCGGAATATTAGCTACTTTTGCAGTCGCTAAAAGCAAAAACACTATTTATTAACCACCTAAACTCTGAAAGAATGCACTTAAATTCTGAAGAAAAAGTGAAGATCTTCGAGGAATACGGTAAGGGCAAGACTGACACTGGCTCTCCTGAAGCCCAGATTGCATTATTCTCGGTCCGTATTCGTCATTTGACTGAGCACCTCAAGTCAAATCACAAAGATCATACTACTGAGCGCGCTCTTAAGATGCTGGTAGGTAAGCGTCGTCGTCTGCTCGACTACCTGATGCGCAAAGACATCAACCGCTACCGCGCCATCATTGCCAAAAAAGAGCTCGGTATCCGCAAGTAAGCCGCGGACTCCGGAAAAAACAAAAGGCCGTCAATCGCGCACAAGCGCGCCGACGGTCTTTTTTTGTTGACCACCTTAAACCTACCACACCCTGCTTTGTCTAAATAATATGATGAAGAAATACATATATATCCTGTGCTGCGCTGCCGCGCTCCCGTGGCTGGGCAGCTGTAGCATGGTGCAGAATGCCGTTACGCGTGTCACCGGCGCCTCCGGAACCCCTCAGGCTGCAGAGAAACCCGCAGCGACCCCTGCGGCCGAAACAGCTGCGGCTCCTGCCCCGGCTCCCGCAAAAATGCCTGCGCAGGCAAAGGGCACCAAGAGGCCCGTTTTCGCACCCGTCGATGCCGCGCAGCTGGCCGGCGAATGGGTGATAACGGCTGTGGGCGACACGCGCATCACCGACCGCGACGAAATGCCCTACATCACTTTCAGCGATGGCTCGTTTTACGGCTCCAACGGCTGCAATGTGCTGAACGGCAGCTATTCCACCGAGGGTGGCCGACTGGCGTTCGCCCATGTGGCGGCCACGATGCGCTTCTGCCCCGATGTGCCTTTCGAGCACGAAATCAACGTGGTGCTGGCCGACGGCACTTCCTATCCCGTGAAGATTGAAGACCACGGCCACGAAACGTATATGTATCTTATGAGCGACAACGGCCGCCATCTCCTGGAAGCCCGGCGCCACAACATGGGATTCCTCAACGGCGAGTGGCGCGTGACATCCATAGGCCCCGATGAAATTGACGACGAAGAGTGCAACATATTCTTCGACATAGCCGAAGGCAAGGTGCACGGCAATACAGGCTGCAACTACTTCAACGGCGACATCTTCATCAGTCCCGACCGCAGCAACGCCATAGAGCTGAGCAATATGGGCGTGACACGTATGGCGTGTCCCAAGACAGCCCAGGAGACGGCCATGCTCGTGGCCCTCGAGCAGGCCTCGCAGGCCATGCAGAAGGGCGAGCATCAGGCAGTATTGCTCGACCGCCGCGGTGAAAAAATAATGACATTAAAACGTGTAGAAAAATGATCAGACGACTCATCATGGCGCTCGCCGTCGTGGCCGGCGCCCTCTGTGCGTGCGCACAGGAACCCACAATCGAGGAAATGGTGGCCCAGGTGGCCGCCGAGTGTCCCATGAGCATCGACAAAGGCAACTCCGTGGATGCTGTGAAGCTCACCGACGAGGCCGTGGAGATCCACCTGGTGCTCGCCCTGCCCGCCGCCCAGTTCCCCATGCTGGAGCAGAGTGTGGGCATGCTGCGTCCCACCATGCTGAAGATGCTCACCGCCGCCGGCGATTTCAAGAGCGTGGCCGCCAAGGCTGCCGATTCCGGCCGCGGGCTCCTCATCCTGCTCATTTGCAGCGACGACCGCAACACCTCGTTCCCCATCTCCTACAGCTCGGCCGAGCTCTCCGACGCCCTGAAATAATCCGGGCTGCAAAAGTAAGAGCCTGTCCCATAAAATATGCGACCTCAGCGTTAACTTATTTTATGGGACAGCCTCTAAAATGTAACTATTCAGCTAATTGGGAAAGAACGCGCCGGAGAATCAGGCTCGCATGCCCCCGCTCGGGCTACGCCCTCGGGGGGCGCTCGCCGGATAAAAATCGAAGGGGGTTCTTCTACCGCGGGGTGCGCTACGCTTACCCCGCGGCTATGTCTCGGGACGCGCCCCCGGCGCGTCGCTTGTATTCCGCCTTTGAGGGGGACGCTTATTGACAGGCGTTCTTTTTAATTGTCTTTTTCAAGAAACGTTCTATCCGCCAGATTTGCAGTTGCTTATATAATTCTCTGCGCCTACTATAGAACTAATATGCGGGGATGCCCGGGAGAGCGGGCCGGAGGTCCGCCCGCTTGTTAACCCCGTGCGGGCCGCACGGGGTAGTGCCACACCCACGCGGCAGCCCCGGAGGGGGTGTCCCATCCTCAATGGCCGGCAGGACAGCCCTTCCAGGGCTGTATCTGTTGATATTGCTGTCCCCCGGCGACCCGCCGGGGGTTAACCAAAGGGAGGGCCTCCGGCCCTGCCATCAGACGGGCGGCTCGTTCTCTTTCCTTTATTATTTAGGGCAATGCCCTATCGGGGTACTCAGCGCGAGTTTTCCACACTTTTTTACGAACAATTGGCTGAATAGTTACTCCAAAATAAAAAGGCTGCGCAGGGCGCAGCCTTTTTATTTTGGAGGTGCGGGAGTCGTCTTAGAAGAGGTAGGCTGCGGTGATGGTCCAGCAGCGGGTGCGGCTGTTGATGATGCCGGATTCTTCGCCGCCGGCCACGGTGCCGAGGGTCTCGAAAGCCTTGGTCATGCCGAAGCCGTAGCTTGCTCCCACCTGCACGTGCTTGAGCAGCTCCACGCCGGCGCCCACGTTCCATGCCACGTCGCAGCTGCGGTTCTTGAAGGCGTTCGTGATGGCCTTCTTGGAGGTGAGGAACGCGAAGCTGGGACCGGTGAAGATATAGGGGCGGATGATGTTGTTGATCACGGGTACGCTGATACGCCACTTCAGGTTCAGGGGTATCTCGATGTAGTCGCGCTTGTCGGTGACGACATCGTTGCTATAGTCGGCGCTCGAGAATTCGGCCGTGCGGTGGGTGTACATCACGCCCAGGTCTACGCCTATACCGATTACGGGAGCGGTGAACTCGGCCATCACGCCGCCGGTGAAGCCGGCGCGGTTGGAAGAGTCGAAAGTCGATTCGTTGAAGTGAAGGGCATTGGTCTGAATACCGGCGCGGATGCCGAAACGGAACTGGGCGGAAGCCGTCGAGGCCACTGCCAGAATGAGCGCTACAGCGAGCGCGCCACGTTTGATGATGTTCATATTAATTGCTGTTAAAAATAATTGCACAAATTTAAACAATTTTTCGTCACTTTTGCTCATTCGCTGAAAAAAAAGTTCTAAATTTGTGCTATGACACCAGAAGAACGTTTAAAGCTCGAAGAAAGCGTGGTGAAAATGCTGCGCACCGTGTTCGACCCCGAAATACCCGTCGATATTTACAGCCTGGGCCTCATCTATCGCGTGGACATCGCCGACAACGGCGCCCTCACCGTGGACATGACCCTCACGGCGCCAAACTGTCCCGCAGCCGATTTTATCGTCGAGGACGCGCGCATCAAGCTGGAGAGCATCGAGGGTATCACTTCCGTGACCATCAACCTCGTGTTTGAGCCCGAGTGGAACAAAGACATGATGAGCGAGGAGGCCAAGCTCGAGTTGGGTTTCCTATGAGCCGCGACAAGGTATATTTCATCAGCGACCTGCACCTGGGCGCCCGCTACATCACGGACGCCCGCGCCCACGAGGCGCGCGTGGTGGCCTTCCTGGAGGCTATCGCCGATGATGCGCGCGAGCTCTACCTGGTGGGCGACGTGCTCGACTACTGGTATGAATACCGCACGGCCGTGCCTCGCGGCCACGTGCGTTTTTTCGGCGCTCTCGCGCGCCTGGCCGACGCCGGCGTGGCCATCACCTGGCTCACCGGCAACCACGACATCTGGCTCTTCGACTATCTGCGCGACGAGATAGGGCTGCGCGTGGTCGACGGCCCGCTCGAAACTGAAATCCAGGGCACGCCCTTCTACATCGCCCACGGCGACGGGGTGGGGCACCTCAAGCCATCGTTCCGCTTCATCCGCAGCGTGTTCCGCAACCGCGTTTGCCAGCTGCTCTACTCGGCCATCCATCCGCGCTGGACCATTCCCTTCGCCCATCGCTGGAGCGCGGGCAGCCGCGGCTTCGCCGTGGGCCACACGCCCTCGTGGCACGGCTCGGCCCGCGAGGGTGTCGAAGCCTGGGCTCGCGGCTTTGCCGCCTCCCATCCTGCCACGCGCTATATCGTGCTGGGCCATCACCATGTTGTTGTCGACGAGCCCGTGGGCGACGATTGCAGGCTCATTGTGTTGGGCGACTGGATTCACCACGACAGCTACGGAGTTTTCGACGGCAGGGATTTTAAGATGTGTCGATTTGAGCACAAAAGCGGCACAATTTCATAACCGGCCTCTGTGGTCGTCTGCGCTTAAAGTGCTGCTAAACAGTGTGTAAAGCTGCATTTGGCGCCGGGGTGCTTAATAAATATGTCGTATAACATATAAAAATATTTGCCCCGTAAAATAAAAAGGGCGACATTTGCATCACGAACCTAAAACAATCTTTTTTACCTTAGAAATTGTACCTATTGGAAACCCAAAACTGCCGGACTCTGCGAAGACTCCGGCAGCTTTATTTTTGGCCCTTCGGCAAGCTTATCTATGCTCTTGCCGTATTTCCGGTGCATAAGATAAAAAAATAGACAACGATAAAGTGCTGTGGGGACGCTCCATGGAGCGTCCGGCGGCGGCCGCGGCTATCTATGGTGCGCAAACCGTTGGATATTAAAAAGTTACCTTGTTGCTCTGCCGGACGCTCCATGGAGCGTCCGGCAGGATTAGGCGTTTGATAATAGTAATTGATACATAGTTGCTCCTATGCACCGGAAGAAAGGCTTGTGCCCTTATCTACAAAATCAGAGGCGGGGGCGCAGCTGCCAGAAGGCCACGGCGGAGGCGGCGGCCACGTTCAGGGAGTCCACGCCGTGGGCCATGGGGATGCGCGCCACCCAGTCGGTCGACGCTATCACCTCGGCGGCGAGGCCGTCGCCCTCGGTGCCCATCACGATGGCCAGCCGCGGTTCGGCGGCGAGGGCCGGATGGTCGATGGGCACGGAATTGTCGGTAAGCGCCATGGCCACCGTGCGCAGTCCCAAGTCGTTGAGCGAGCTTATAGGCCCGTCGAGCCACGCCCAGGGCACGAGAAACACCGAGCCCATGGACACGCGCACTGCGCGGCGGTTGAGCGGGTCGCAGCATGTGCGCGTGAGTAGCACCGCATCGATGCCCAGCGCGGCTGCCGAGCGGAATATGGCGCCTATGTTGGTGGTGTCGACCACGCCATCGAGCACGGCCACGCGGCGGGCGTCGCCGCACACCTCCCCGGCGGTGCGTTCCCGGGGCCTGCGCATGGCCGTGAGCACGCCGCGTGTAAGGGTGTAGCCCGTTAGGGCGGCGAGCACGTCGCGCGTGCCCGTGTACACCGGCATTTCCTCCGGGCAGCGAGCTATGATATCGGCGGCATCGCCGTCGATGTGGCGCCGCTCGCACAGCAGCGAGAGCGGCTCGTAGCCGGCGTCGAGAGCCACCCGTATCACCTTGGGGCTCTCCACTATGAAAATGCCCTTTTCGGGCTCCAGGCGGTTGCGTAGTTGCGCCTCAGTGAGGGTGGCGTAGGGAGCCAGTGCGGGGTCGCGTGTGTCGTTGATTTCGATTATGGCCATAGCAGTGTGGTTTGCGATGCAAAGTTAGCGATTTTTTTGCATCAGCGCCCCCACACATGTAATTGTATTAAGGGGAAACTCGCGCAGAGTATCCCTATAGGGTGTTGCTCTAAATCATAAAGGAAAGAGAACGAGCCACCCGTCTGATGGCAGGGCCGGAGGCCCTCCCTTTGGTTAAGCAGTATCAACCGATACAGCCCGGGAAGGGCTGTCCTGCCGGCCATTGAAGTGGGGACACCCCCTCCGGGGCTGATTATCTTGCCTTTACCTACCCCGCGCGACCCGCGCGGGGTTAACAAGCGGGCGGACCTCCGGCCCGCGCTACCGAGCGCCACTACATATTTGTTCTGTAGTAGGCGCTATTAATCTGAAAGCCGGAATAAAAGCCGCGTCGGAGACGCTCTCCAGTGCTGATTCACAGCCATCTATATAATTCTCTGCGCCTCAGCGAGATTATTGTTGCGGCTAATCGGCAGGGCAGGGGGGGGGTGATCAGCGGGCTTTGCTCAGGATGATGTTGAACTCGCCTACCTCGGGCACGGCTGCTTCGAGGCTCAGGAACGAGCCCTCCATCTTCAAGGGTGCCTGCCGGATGGCCTCCACGGTGGCGGCGTCGGCCGTGCCGTACATGAACACCACCGAGCCGCGATAGCCGCTCATGGCCACAACGAGCATGTCGTATTTGTCTCCTGTCGAAGGCGTGGCGTAGACGAAAGCGGCCACCTGGCCGTTGTATCCGCCGTTTATCATATAATGCAGGGGCACCTGGTTGAGGATGGCCAGGGCAGCGTTGCCGGTGCGTTCTATCGGCTGGGCCGGCAGATTGTAGGCAGCCGCGATGTGGCCGTCTTCAATCAGATCGCTGACCACCGGCAGATTGTAGTCGGGTTCGTGGATGGAAACATCAGGAAGGTTGGAAAGCGCGCCGAAAGCGTCGCGCAGGTTCATGGCCGAGGCACCCAGGCCGGCGGCCACCAGAACCATCAGGGAAATGATGAGTTTTTTCATAATCACGGTTGTTTTATTATTAAACGCCCGGCGGCGGTGTAAAGTTTTTGCATTATATTTGCAGTATGAAACGGATTGCAGCCATCTTTGCCTTTGCCGTGGCGGGAGCCATGGCAGCCGGCGCGTGCACCTCCATGATAGTGAGCGGCCGCGCCTCGGCGTCGGGCCGTCCGCTGCTGTGGAAGCACCGCGACAGCTCCGGCGACATGAACTTTGTGGAACACACGGCCGCCACCGACAGCACCCACGCGTTCTCCGCGCTCTACAACGGCGGCGACAGCCTGCTGCTCGACGCCTGGGCGGGCGTGAACGACGCCGGCTTTGCCGTGATGAACACGGCCAGCTACAACCTGGCTCCGGACACCGCACGCCTGTGCGACCGCGAGGGTGCCGTGATGTCGCTGGCCCTGGGCCGCTGCGCCACCGTGGCCGATTTCGAGCAGCTGCTGCGCACGCTGCCGCGCCCCATGGGCGTGCAGGCCAATTTCGGCGTGATAGATGCCGCCGGCGGTGCGGCCTATTTCGAGACCTCCGACCACGGCTTCACGCGCTACGACGTGGCCGACAGCCCCGACGGCGTGCTCATCCGCACCAACTACAGCTGCTCGGGCACCCCGGATGCCGGCATGGGCTACATCCGCTACGACAACGCCTGCGCGCTGGCCGCCGACGCCATAGCCGCCGGCGCCGTCACCCCCGAGCTTCTCACCGAGGGCCTCTCCCGCTCGTTCTACCACTCCCTTTTGGGCATCGATGCCGCGGCCGACACCACCCTGCGCTGGGTCGTAGACCAGGATTTCATTCCCCGCCACTCGTCCGTGGCCTCTGTTGTGGTGGAGGGTTGCGCCCCGGGCCAGGACCCGGACGAGGCCGTGATGTGGACCGTGGTAGGCTATCCGCCCTGCGGCCACGTGGTGCCCGCCACGGCCGCTGCCGTGCCCGACGAGCTGCGCCCGGTGCTCCCCGGCTACACCAGCCCCGCCGCCAGCGACAACCGCGCCCTCATGCAGCAGGCCTTCCCCATATCGCGAGGCAGCGGCAGCCACTATATCGACATGCGGGCCCTGCGCCCCATCATGGAGCGCCAGCGCGCCCTCAGCCTCGCCGCCTACCGCGCCTATCGCAATCGCGACATCAACGAAACAAATAAATAAAACAATACAAGCCATGCAAATCCAACGCATCCAGTCGCTGTTCCTGCTCCTTGCAGTAGTGCTCATGTGCATCTTCTGCCTCACGCCCTACGCCACCCACACGGCCGCCGACGGCACCGCCACCTCCGTGTTCATGAAAGACACGCCCGTGCTGCTCGTGGTGAACGCGTGCATTGCCGTGCTGCTTTTCCTCAACATCTTCATGTACAACAATCTGCGCCGCCAGATGCGCCTCACGCTTCTTTCCATCGTGCTGCTTGCCGGTTCGGCCGTGGCCTGCGGGTTTGTGGTGACGGTGGGAATGCCCGGCAGCCGCCTGGTGTGGACCGGCGGTGTGCTGCTCCTGCTCGTGGCCCTCGTGCTCGCCGTCTTCGCCTATCGCGGCATGAGCCGCGACAAGCACAAGCTCGCCAGCTACGACCGCCTGCGCTGACCCTTATAATGCAGCCTTGATACAGTGGCCTCGCGCAGAGAATCCCGATAGGGCATTGCCCTATATCATAAGGGAAAGAGAACGAGCCGCCCGTCTGATGGCAGGGCCGGAGGCCCTCCCTTTGGTT